>JBDKIJ010000329.1:0-13980 GCA_039797155.1 Gemmatimonadota bacterium
CGCGAACCGTGGTGGTGGAAGATTCACCGCTGGGCGTGCAAGGCGCTGCGGCGGCCGGCATGACCGTGATCGGCTACGCGGAACTCGTCGCCCCCGAGCGGCTGATCGCCGCCGGCGCGACTACCACCGTCACCGCGCTCACCGACGTGTTCTCGCTCCTCCCGCGCCGCTGACCCCATACGCAGTCAGCGGATTACGATCAGCGGTTGACGATCAGCGTCCGAATGCGTACCCGATCGTCAGCCGTCCGGTTGGCACGAACTCCGGGAAGGTGCCACTGGCCAGATACCGCTTGCCACCGAACCCGAAGCCAACCGCCGTATTGCGCGAGCGTCCCAGCAGCCACTGATAGTGCGCCTCAATGGAAATGGCCGGGGCGACTGTCGTGTTCACCGTACTGCCCGGGACCGGACATCCGATCGCCAGACACGTCACCTCGTTGTACGTGGTCTGGCGCAGGAAGCCCACCCCAAGACCGGCGGCCAACCCGAGTCCACTGAGTGCCTTCTCCTGCGGATAGAAGCGGAGCTTGGCATCGATGTTGGTCGTGCGCTCGTCATACTCGACATGTGATGCGCCAACCGCGAACGCCAGGTTGTCTTGGACCCGTCGTTCGAATTCGCCCTGGAAATAGCCCGCGAGCGGAAGGAACGGATTGACCGAAATGACGGTCGTCGGCCGCGCCACCGAAGGCGCCGGCGTCGCCGTACCACTGGGGGATTGGGCAAAGGCCAGTCCCGGAAGAAGGACGGCGAGAGCCGTCAGGCTACGCACCATGCCGCGTCGCATCGGAGTCGGGGGTTGGAGTTACGGGAAGGCCCAACCGATCGTGATGCGACCGGTCGGCACGAACGGCTGGAACAGATCGCCGCCGTAGCCGTCGTCGTTATCGCTGATGAAGTAGCGCTTGGCGCCGAAACCGAAACCCACCGCGGTGTTCCGCTTCTTGCCGAGTAGCCACTGATAGTGGATCTCCACCGAAAATGACGGGGCGGTTGTCGTGCGGCGCGTCCGCGGAGGGCAAACGACACCGGGGAACGGCGTACAGGCATAATCGTAGTAGCTGTCCTGCCGGATATGTCCGACCCCCAACCCAGCCGCGAGACCGAGACCGTGCGGCGCCTTCTCCTGCGGATAGAGCCGCAGTTTGGCGTCGACGTTCGTATACCGCTCGTCGAATTTGACGTGCGAGAAGCCGAGCGCGAAGGCGAGATTGTCGCGTACGCGCCGCTCGTACTCGCCCTGGAAGTACCCCGCCAACGGCAGGAACGGGTTCACCGAAATGATATTGGCGGGGCGACCGCTGGCGATCGGACGCGCGGGCGCCGGCGGCGTGTCCTGCGCGATCATCCGGGTCATCGGCATGATCAGGAGGGTCGCGAGCAGCGCGAAGGAAGGACGACGCATGGACGTGATCTCGAAAAGCCGGCCAAGCCGGACAGGGAGCACCGCAGGATCCAGGGACAACGGTAGCACCGAAATCCTCAGCCCACTATCTGCACCGCCCTACGGCGTGAGCTCAGCGGGCGTTTCGGCGCGCATGGCAGATGGCGTCGGCCGCCATCACGCCACCACGTGCAGCGCCCTCCAGCGAGCTCGAATGCAACAGCTCGCTGGCACGCCATAACCCGGGGACCGACGTGGCCGCCGAGGGGCGATGCGAGACGGAGCCGGCCGGCTGTGCATATTGCGCATACGGTACACGCCAGATCGCCACCCGTTCCAATCCGATGTCGTCCGCGTGCGAGCGTCCCATCCGGAGCAGATCGGCGCGGACACGGAGGTCCAACGCATCATCCGGCAGCATGGCGGCATCGCCGAGCGCCGTCGCCGCAAGGAGTGGACGTCCATCGGTCGAATAGCTGGGCGCCACATCGGTGAGCGTAATGGCGTGGCTCACAACCGCATCAGGCGCAGCGTTGAGCCAGAGGGCTGTCCCCGGGATGGGGGTCCGCTTCGCCGTGTAGTACACCGTGGTACATCCAAGCGCCGCGTGCGGGGGCTCGGCGGAAAGCCCCGCCGTGGCTTCCAATCGGCTCATCGCCTGCATGTCGGTAGCGAGGACCACGTTGGCACCGACGAACTCGCGACCGTCCGCTGCACGCACCCCCACCGCACACCCATCCCGAACGATCACGGACGCGATGGGCGCATTCGTGATCACGGCGTCTGCCGGGAGCTGCGATGCGAGATGCCGCGTGATCGCGCCCATTCCTGCGGCCGGGACCACCGTGTCCCCCTCAGCCAGCATCTTGAAGGTGAACAGCAAGATCGATGCGCTGCTCGAGAGCGTGCGATCGAGCAGAATCCCGCCGTAGAATGGCGCGAAGAAGCCGTCGATAACGGCGCGACCGAATCCGCGCGATTCCAAGAACGTGCGCGTACTCATTGCCGCGTACGGGACATCGAAGCACGCGTCGATCGTGAGCCGCTTGGCGAAGCGCCGGAGTGCCAACAACCGGAGCTTGTCCGTCACGCTGATCCCGCGCGCCAACACGGTGTCCACCAGTAGCCGCGGTTCCGCGAGCGCATCCCCAATCAGCGCGACATCGCGATCGCGCACGATGCGGGCGGCTGGCAGGAAGCGTCGATACTGCAGCGTCTCCGCATCGAGATACCGGCGTAATGTGGGATACGCCGTAAACAGCACCTGAAACCCGTGATCAAGGACGAACCCGTTCACGGTGGTACTGCGCACGCGCCCGCCAACATCCGGAGCGGATTCGAGCACGCGCACCGCCTGACCGGCACGATGCAGCTCAATCGCACAGATCAGCCCGGCGACACCGGCGCCGACGATGAGTACGGGGGCAGACGCAGATTCCGACATGGTGGAAAAGTGGCGACTGCCCCCGGTCAAACGCCATGCGGGGAGGCGCTAGAAGCGCACCCCGACCGTCACCGGGATCCAACTCCACGAGTCGCTCGAGTAGGCCGTGAGGTATTTCGCCTCGAGAAACGTCGAGAAACCGGAGAGGGTCAACATGAAGCCGCCGCCGGCCTGCACCCCGACGTTGGTCTCATTGGCATTGGCGGAGAGTCCACCGTAGCTCTCCGTCACCTTCTGGTTGAAGGCCCCGACCCCACCAATGACGTACGGACGGAGGCGACTGTCGTCCGATCCCTGAAACTCGTAGAGCACGTTCGCGACGAAACCGAGAACACGAGCCGACCCCTCGACGCCAGGGGCGTCCCCCTTCACGTCCCACCGATCAAAGCTCACATCGCCTCGGAATCGGACCGCCCGGAATTGGGTCGGATTGACATACAGATGGCCAGCGAGGGCGTAGCCCGTGCTGGCGCCATCATCGAGCCGACCCGTGGGGAACGACGCCCCACCGCTGAAGCCGAGAGCGACGGTCTTGGCGTCCTGCGCCAGGACCGGCTGGGCCGTCACGGCCGCGAACGTGAACACCGCGATGGCCGCGGTCAGGACGGACGAGGCCACTTGGAACGGCCGAAACGCAGAACCCATGGGGTTGCCTCCACAGAGGGTGAGTGAGATCCAACGCCCACCATCCTGCAACCCCCTTGCCGGATGTACTTTTCCCCCAGCCATTTCATCCCGGAATCTGCCTGTGTCCGCTTCTTCGAGTTTCGGCCGTCGCCGTCAGACCGTCACCGTGAAGGTGCGCGGTGTCCCCGTGGGCTCGTCTGCCCCCGTGGTCGTGCAATCGATGACCAACACCGACACGGCCGACGCCGCGGCGACGGCCGATCAGGTCGCTGCCCTGTTCGAGGCGGGATCGCAGAAGGTGCGGATCACGGTGAACAACGATGAGGCCGCGCAGGCGGTCCCGGAGATCCGGCAGCGGCTCGAGGATCGCGGGCTGGATGTGCCGCTCATCGGCGACTTCCACTACAATGGGCACCTGCTGCTCACCAAGTACCCGAAGACCGCGGCGACGCTCGACAAGTACCGCATCAATCCGGGCAACGTCGGCACGAAGCATCGC
Organism: Gemmatimonadota bacterium; assembly: GCA_039797155.1. Classification (GTDB taxonomy): domain Bacteria; phylum Gemmatimonadota; class Gemmatimonadetes; order Gemmatimonadales; family Gemmatimonadaceae; genus Gemmatimonas. The sequence goes on from JBDKIJ010000329.1 coordinate 3,957, forward strand.
GATACGAATTTCACCACGATCGTCCAGGCCGCCATCGATCATGGCAAGCCGGTGCGCATCGGCGTGAATTGGGGCTCGCTCGATCAGGATCTGCTCACGCAGATGATGGACGCCAACGCTTCGTCAGCCACACCGCGCGATGCGAAGGACGTCTACATGGATGCGATGCTCGAAAGCGCGCTCCGCTCGGCGGCACTCGCCGAAGAAGTCGGGCTCCCACACGACCACATCATCGTGAGCGCCAAGATTTCCGTCGTGCCGGATCTGGTCGAGTGCTATCGCCGACTCGCGGCGCGCTGCGATTATCCGCTGCACCTGGGGCTCACCGAGGCCGGCATGGGCAACAAGGGGGTCATTGCCTCCTCGGCCGCGTTGGCGATCCTGCTCAGCGAAGGGATCGGTGACACGATCCGCGTGTCACTGACGCCGAAGCCGAATGGCGATCGTCGCGAAGAAGTCTTCGTGGCGCAGCAGATCCTGCAGTCACTCGGGCTCCGCTCGTTTGCCCCACAGGTGACGGCGTGTCCCGGCTGCGGCCGCACGACCAGCACCTTCTTCCAGCACATGGCCGAGGACATTCAGGGCTATCTGCGCGAACAGATGCCGGTGTGGAAGGAGTCGCGCCCCGGTGTCGTCGACATGAAGGTCGCCGTGATGGGGTGCGTCGTGAATGGTCCGGGCGAATCGAAGCACGCCAACATCGGCATCTCGTTGCCGGGGACCTTCGAGGAGCCCAAGGCGCCCGTGTATGTCGACGGGAAACTCCTCACGACGCTCAAGGGCGAGCACATCGTGAAGGAGTTCCTGGTGATCCTCAACGACTACGTGGAGCGGACGTACTCGCCGGCATAGTCGGCAGCACATCGATGCCGCCCGCCTGCTGGCCAACATCCACGCGGGCCACGGTCGTACGGGCACGCAAATCGATGATCTCGACGGTGCCGGGCTCCGAGCCGATCCCTTCCACCGATACGAACGCGTAGCGGTCATCCGACGTGATCGCTGCCCCGTGCACGACCCGGCGCTGTGTCGGCAGCGTGGCGAGTGTCGCACCGGTTCGTGTGTCGATCAGTGACACGCTCTGCGCGCGCTTGTTCGTAGCCACGAGCATGGTGCCATCACGCGTCACCGCGAGATTGTAGACGCCATTCCCGGCGGGGATCCGTCGACGCATCGTCCACGATGGCACATCGATCTCCACGAGATCACTCGTGCCGTTGCATGCGACCCACACGGTGCGCCCATCCGGACTCGGCTGCGCCCACGTGGGTGAGCAGGTCGTGCTCCCGGCGGCAGGCTGTGCCATGCCGTGACCACCCATGTCGTGTCCGGCATGCGCGTCGCCGCCGCGCGCAGGCGGCGGTCCCGCCATCCCGCGCTCCATTCCCTTGGTCAGCAGAAAGTGCCGCGATACCTGCAGCCCATCGAGATCGATTTCGACCAGCTGCTCGTCCATCATGCACACGGAATAGTGATGCGTTCCGGCGGCGTTGATGCGTGACCCATGCGGCATCGCGCAGGTGGGAATGCGGGCGATCTCCTGCAGGCTGTCGGTGCGCACGATGCTCACATCCGAGGGCACCATGTCACCATGCAGGTTGAAGTTCACGACGACCACCTTCGATCCATCCGGTGTCACCTGCATCGTGGCCGGAAAATTCCCGAGCATCACCTGACCGACATAGGCATTGGTGGCAGTCGCGAACTTCCAGAGAACGCCGTATGGGGTGCCGTGTGCGGTCGTCACATAGTAGTGCTGACCACTCGGCTCGAGCGCCACGCCATGCGGCCCATCGGGATCCGCGAGCATCACGCCCACGTCATGCTGCCGCACGACACGGGCGCCGGACGGACCGAACTCCACGACGGCGACCCGATCGACCGACTCCGAGGCCACGACGGCGGTATAGGTGATCGCTGGCGGTGTGATGATCGGCGAGGATGACGATCCCCCAAGCGACGCGGGTGCCTTTTGGGCACCCGCGTCGAAGGACGCCACCACGATCAATGTGGCGGCTCGGGCGAAGCGCTGGATCCAGCGCTCCTCGGAGTCGCGCCGTGCGCTCATGGAACGATTGCCGCCTTTTTCGGTTCAGGCTTGGGTTCCATGCGGACGATCCACAAGCCGTTGTACATGTCGTTGACGAACGCGAGGCCGTTGCGCACCACGACGCCCCACGTCATCGCCGCATTCTTCACATACCCGTCCTGGTCTGCCGTGTTCACGTGCACCATTTCCCGCTGCTGCGCTCGCAGGTCGCCGCGCAATTCCCCAGCGATGTCGAAGGTGCGGAACCCGCCGTTGTAGGCACCCATGTACAGCGTATCGCCGGCGATCCAAATGTTGTGCACCCCACCGAACTCGGGCTCGTAGAACGCGACGCTCTTCGGCTTGGTGATGTCGGACACATCGATCACCTGCATGCGGCCATAGGCGCGGCCGGCCGAGGCGTCCTTCGCGCCCTTCACCGGCGCTGCGGGAAACACTTCGTCGGCGATGAACACGTACTGCTTGTGCCGCCACGCCGTGTGCGTCCCCCGAATGAAGCCGGGGCCGCCGGCCGCCTCCACCTGCCGGTACATGTCGTTGAGATCGTACTTGTACTGCGCTACCAGTTGCGGATTCGACGGCGATCCGCCCTTCACACCATTGCCGATGTCGAGGATGATCAGCCCGTCATTCCAGTAGCTCAGATACGCGAGCCCATCCTGCACGTCGATGTCGTGCAAGGACCGGCCGGCATCGGGACGCGGCGTCTTCCACACGGCCACCGTCTTCGGCTGGCACGGCGTGTTCCAGTCGAGAATATGAATGGCGCCAGTGCCGTCATTCGTGAGATAGATGTGCGTGCCGTACTTCGCCTGACGATACACGAACGTCGAGTGCACGCCGCCGGTCAGCCCGTCAGTGTAATCGGCGCACTTCTTCGGATGCAGCGCGTCATCGAGTGCGGCCACCACGATCCCGTTCTTGCGGTCACTCGCCCCTTCGCGTGTGAAGACGAGGTGCGTCCCCTCTGGATTCGTCATGATGTCGTTGACGCGCCGCGTGTTCTCCACGATCGAGTCGGTGACGACCGGTTTGCTCTTGTCACTGATGTCGATCGTGTACATGCGGTCGCCACCGGAGCCGGTGCCGAGGTACGCGATCTCGCGCGAGGGATGCAGCCACACCTCTTCGGTGGTGAAGAGCGTACGCGGCAGGCGTCCCACAACGGTGGCGGGACGACGCACATCGCGCGGCGTCAGACGGACGATCGCCTGCGCGCTCTGCGTCCCGAGCATCGCCGACACGGTATAGGTCCCACCATCGTAGCCGGTAAAGGCCCCATCCTCGTCGATCACCCCCTGTCCGGGGCTGAACGCGAACGTCGGCGTCACACCCTCGATCACCTTGCCGGCCGCATCCTTCGCCGTGACGCGGAAGCGGATCACATCACCGGTGCGTGCGGTGGGCGCCGACGGGGTGATCGTGAGCGAGGCCACGCGCCCCGCCACCACATCCACCGGCACCGTGATCACGGCGGCGTCCACGCGACCCGTCACCGTGGCGCGTCCGACGGCACGCGCCGTGAGCAGCCCGTCCTCATTGACGGCCACCACCGCCGGATTGCTGCTGCGCCACACCACGCGATCATCACGGACATCGCCGGCCTTGCTCTTCACCGTGGGCACCAGCACCACGCGCTGTCCGCTCACCAGTCGCGACGGTGTACGCGCCACCGTGATCGAGGCCGCAGGCCCCGGCACCATGCGGACTTCCACGCGTTCGGTCAGCGTCGGCTGTCCCGGAATCTGCGCGACGATCGTAACCGGCAACTTGCCCGTCGAGCCGGAACGGATCAGCCCTTCACCGTCGACCGTGCCCTCGAAACGGCCACCAGCCGCCACGAAACGGATCGTGGCATTCGGCACAGGCTGTCCCGACGCATCGAGGACACGCGCGCGCAGGCGCAACGTGTCTTCGGCGATCACCACCGGATCGGCCGGCATGATGTCGAGACGGGGAGCACGAACGGGCGGCTGCTGATGGAGCAGCGCGGCGAGCACGAGGAATGCAGACATCGCAGGACTCCGAAGTGGGCGACGCCACGTCGTCCGGGAAACCACCGGCGACGGGGGCCGCGGTCAGACGATCAGGTCCGGTCGAGAAGCGACACGGCCTCGTCAAGCTCATCGACGATCGGCGCCGTGAACCCGATCGCCCGCAAGCGGTCGGCCACGCGTCGGTACCACAGGATCGTCCCGTCGCGTCCCGACGGAAACCGATCCCAGACGTTCTCCGGGAACGCAGTGCGCCGGAGATCACTCACGATCGAAAACGCATTGTGCAACGAATCCGCCGCGCACACCCAGAGCGCATCCTCCGAAGCACGCGAGAGCCGAGTCAGGGCGTCTTCCTTGCTGTCATCGAGGGAGAGGTCCACTCCCTCATCGTCGACGCGTCGCAGCGTCACCGACAACACCTGCTCGACCACGGTGGCCCCGAACTTCTGGCCGATCCGCTCATCAAGCATGGTCCGTGTCCAGCCGTCACGCACGCAATCCTCGATGACGTCGTGCAGGATGCCACCCACGACGGCATCCTCGCTGCGGCCGTACCGCGTCAGAATGATCGCGACGTTGGCCGGATGCGTGAGATACGGCAATCGCGTCCCCTTGCGCACCTGTTGATCATGGTGCTTCGCCGCGAAGGCCAGCGCGTGATTGATGCGATCGGAATAGCCGGTCATCAGTGGGGCTAACTTACGCGGCGCGCGTGAACCAGGCTACCAGCTGTTCCAATCCGGCCTGATCGTCGGGACCAAAGGCATCGGGCACCGGCGAATCGATATCGAGCACGGCGATCAGCGCCCCCCGTCCGTCGAATACGGGTACGACGATCTCGCTACGGGACCGCGCATCGCACGCAATGTGCCCGGGAAACGCGTGGACGTCCGGAACCACGACGGTGCGGCGTTCAGCGGCCGCCGTCCCGCACACCCCGCGCCCGAACGCAATCTCCTGACAGCCCAGCGAGCCCTGATAGGGACCGACGCGCAAGAGCGATCCCGGCTCGACGACGCGATAAAAGCCGGTCCACAGATGCCCGAAGGCGTGATGCAGCAAGGCACTCGTGGTCGCCATGCCGGCGATGACGTCATGGCTGTCTTCGAGCAGCAACGTCTGCATGTGCTGCAGTTCACGATAGGCGTCCGCCCGCGGCGCCGCACGCAGATCGGGGATGACCGGTTCCATGAACAAATCCCGCCAGGAGAGGAAAGAGTGCCCCGAGGCGCTATTGCAGCGGCCCGATCAGCACGATCAAACGCACATCGAGCAACGTGAGTGCCAGCCCCTGCACGATGACCCCAAGGCCGGCACCGATCGCGCCGAGCCGCTGTCCCCAGCGCCAGCCGAGGAGCGCAAGCGTGACCCCGACGGCGATATACCCCACATCGAGGCCGGTGTTGAGCCACAGAAAATTCACGAGGCGCTGCGCGGCGGCGAAATCCCTGAGGGCAAGCCCCTGCCACCCCCACGCCACGATCGCCGCGTCGACCGCCCCCCAGGCGGCCATCTGGATCGCGAAGTGCCGCAGCATCGACGCGTCCTGACGGCGCACGATGCTCCACGCCATTACGGCGGTGCCTACCAGGATCGATGTCAGCGCCCAGACGAGGAGCCGCAGGAGATGACCGCGCTCAAGCGCGAGAAGTGTATCCGCCCACATGCAGGGATACTAAGCAGGAGAAACCGCGTGGGACACGGACATAAACAACGCGGGCCGGCAAAAGCCGGCCCGCGTTTCCTGCAATGATCAGGTCCCGCTTACTGCGTGACCGTGACCTTGCCCTTCATGTTCATCGCGAGGTGCGGCGTGCAGAAGAAGTCGTACGTGCCAGCCGGGACGCCCGCGAACGAGATCGTATACGTCTCGTCGGCGTTCAGGAGCATCTTGCTCGAAAGCTCACCCTGCTGCTCCGGCATGTTGGCGAGGAGCGCCGTCTTCGCATCAGCCGCGATCGTGGCCGCGTCAAACGCGACATTGTGCGGGCCGCCGCTGACCATCGTGAACTTGATGCCGTCGCCCTGCTTGATCGTGAGTTCGGCCGGCTCGTAGCGATAGCCCTTGTCGTCGCCGATCATCTTCACTTCATGCGTGGTGCCCGTGATCGGGGCCATCGCACCAGCTGCCGGAGCCGCAGGCTCCGCCGCCGGAGCCGCCGCTGCCGTCGCGCCAGCCGCGGAATCCGCCGCCGGAGCGCTGTCACCACCGCCGCACGCGCCGAACACCAGCGCGCTCGTCACCACCGCAAAACCGAGAAACCGCATGTCGAGAGGCCTCCAAAGCCAATCCGAAATATTTCGTCTTTCCAGAGCGGTACGCTCTGTGTCCGCAGGGCCCTGCGGACTTCGTGAACTTATTCACAAGGACCGCTCATTCCAAGCCCCCACACCCCCCGAATGGCTCGATATTGGAACGTCTCAGGTTGACGGAGGATTCAGCGGTGACTACGATCCTCTTTCTATGCTTCAGTTCCGCCACCATCACGCGCATCATGGCCACGGCCCCACGGGTCGGGGCGCTTCGTGCGTGATCGGGTAACGGCTACCGCTGACCAGACCACTCCAAGCGACCTCAGGCCCGTCCTCCCCGGATGGGCCTTTTTGTTTTCACCCCGCTGCCCGCACCCCTTCCTTCCCCTCCAATGCTGCGTATCGCGCTACCCAACAAGGGACGCCTCAGCGAGGATACCCGCGACCTCTTCAACGATGCCGGCCTCGACGTCCGAGCCTCGGGAGATCGCGCCCTCACCGCCTCACTCGGGGGCGAGTTCGAGGCCATCTTCGTCCGGGCTCAGGATATCCCGGAGTTCGTGGCCGACGGCGCCGCCGACGCCGGCGTCACCGGGCTGGACCTCGTGACCGAGTCGGGGCGGGATTTGACGTCCCACCTCGACCTCGGATTCGGACGCTGCCGACTGGTCGTGGCCGCCAAGGAAGACGCCGGGATCCGTTCCGTAGAAGAAATCGGTCATTCTGACCGACCTGTACGCGTGGCGACCGTATTCCCTTCTATTACGAAGCGGTTTTTCGCCGATCGGGGGGTCACGGTCGATGTAGTCCCCGTCTCCGGCGCCGCTGAAATCGCCCCGCACCTTGGCATCGCCGACGTCGTCGTGGACCTGACCTCCACCGGCTCCACCCTGCGAGTCAATGGCCTGCGTGAAGTGGAGACGGTGCTCCGCTCCAGTGCCCAGTTGATCACCGCGACCGGTGGCCCACGCAACGGGGACAGCGCCCGCGGACGCGAATTCGCCGAGCTGGTCACAGCACTCGAATCGGTCATCCGGGCCCGCGGGCAGCGCTATCTCATGGCGAATGTCCCGCGCGAGACGCTCCCGCAGGTGCGGGAGGTGCTGCCGGGACTCAACGGGCCGACCGTCATCGAAATCGCCGATCACGGCCGATACGTCGCGGTGCACGCGGTCGTCCGGGCCGACGCGGTCTATCGGACGATCTCGCAACTGCGCGCGCTTGGCGGCGAAGGGATTTTGGTCACGCGCATCGAACGGCTGGTGCCATGATGGATTCGTCCGTGACGGACTCGACCATGACGCAGTCGACCGCGACCGTCGTCGTGCGGGCTCGGGGCCCACTCGCCGCGCTGGATGCCGACACCCGTCAGGCGCTGACCGACCGGGGCAGTACCACCGACGGCACCGTGCGGGAACGGACCCGCAATCTCATTGCCCGTGTCCGCGCCGAGGGTGACGCCGCGCTCGTGGCGTTCGCCCGCGACTTCGACGGCGTGACACTCACCGCGATCGAGGTGCCACGCGCCGCGTGGGACAGCGCGCTGGCGACACTCGATCCCGCGCTGCGCGGCGCGCTCGAGCGCGCCGCGCGCAACATCGCGGCCGTCCACACCGCCTTTCGCCCCACCGAAACGATCTGTTCCCCCGAACCGGGCATCACCGTTGGACGACGCCCGGATCCGCTGCAACGCGTCGGCATCTATGCGCCGGGAGGACGGGCCGCCTATCCGAGCTCGCTCCTGATGGGCGCGATTCCCGCACGCGTTGCCGGCGTGCCGGAGATCATCGTCTGCTCGCCACCAGGTCCCGATGGACAACCGTCCGCCGTGGTGCTGGCGGCCGCGGCGCTCGCGAACGTTGATCGCGTCTTTGCCATCGGCGGTGCCGGCGCCATCGCCGCCATGGCACTCGGCACCGCCACCGTCCCGCGCGTTGATCGCATCATGGGACCAGGGAACGCCTACGTCGCGGAGGCCAAGCGGCAACTCGCCAGTGACGTGGGGATCGACGCCCCCGCGGGCCCGAGCGAATTGCTGGTCCTCGCGGATGCGACGGCGAATCCCGACGTCATCGCTCGCGAGATGCTGGCGCAAGCCGAACACGACCCCGATGCAGCGGTCGTGTGTGTGGTGGCGGGCGTCGATGGCGAGCCGTTGGCTGAGCGCGTCCTTGCGGCCGTGCGGGCTCAGCTGACGAGCGCTCCGCGCGCCGAGGTGATACGCGAGGCGCTCGCCGCGCGCGGTGGGATCATCACCGTCCCTTCGCTCGATGAGGCCGTGGCGTTCGCGAACGCATGGGCGGCCGAACATCTGCTGCTGGTGGTGCAGGATGCGATGCGCGATCAGGTCCTCGCGTCGCTGCGTCACGCTGGCACCGTCTTCGTTGGCGATCACAGCTCGGTGGCCTTCGGCGATTACATGACGGGCGCCAATCATGTACTCCCCACTGCCGGTGCGGGGCGCCGCTACTCCGGGCTCTCCACCCTCGACTTCGTGCGATGGACCACCTGGCAGCAGGTATCGCCCGAGGGAGCAGCGGCCATGGCCGATGACGTGGGACGCTTCGCTGACGCCGAAGGGCTTCCGGCGCACGCCGCAGCCGCTCGGGCCTGGCGACGCGAAGCATCGGCTGCAACGCCGGAGATGGCATGAGCGACCGTCTGGCCTTTGCGCGTGCGCTCTATGAGGGCGTACCGCTGTACGATCCAAAGCGGGCACCGGTGGAGCTCGACCTCACCGACAACACGAATCTCTGGGGATTGCCGCCGCGCGCGGAAGCCACGCTGCGGACGATCCCCGTCGCGCGCGTGACCCGCTACCCCTCGCTGTATGCCGCTGAATTGAAGGAGGCGCTCGCCGACTTCGTGGGCGCGTCAGCGGAACGCATCGTGACGGGATGCGGCAGTGACGACATTCTCGACAGTGCGATGCGGGCCTTCGGTGAACCGGGATCGGTCGTCGCCAGCTCCGAGCCGTCCTTTGCGATGATTCCGATCTTCGCCCAGATGAATGGCCTGCAGTACGTGGGCGTCACGGAGCGCGCCGACCATCAGCCCGATCTCGACGCCCTCCTCGCCGCCCATCCGCGCATTCTGTATCTCTGCACGCCGAACAACCCCACCGGGGCTCTGCTCGCGCGGGAGACGCTGGAGCGTGCCGTGCGTGAGGCACCCGGCGTGGTATTCGTTGACGAAGCGTATGCGGAGTTTGCGGGCGTATCGGCGGTCGATCTCGCGATGCAGGTGGACAACCTGCTCGTGATCCGCACCATGTCGAAAGCCTTTGGCTTGGCCGGACTTCGTGTGGGCTACGGAATCGGCGCACCGGCCTTGGTGCGCGATGTCGAGAAATCCCGCGGCCCCTACAAGCTGAATGCGCTGGCCGAACAGGTCGCGTTGACGGCGGTCCGTGACGACATGGAATGGGTACAAACGCATGTGGCCCTCGCGGTCACCAATCGGGACCGTCTGGCCGAGGCGCTGCGGGAACGGGGGTATGCCCCGCTGCCGTCGGCCGCCAACTATGTCTGTGTCCCGGTCGCCAACAGCGTCGCTGTGGGGCAGGCGCTCCGCGCGCGCGGCGTGGCGGCGCGCCCGTTTACCAATCTGCCGCACGTCGGGGATACGCTCCGCATCAGTGTGGGGCCCTGGCCGCTGCTCGAACAGTTCCTGGATGCCTTCGATGACGCAGTGCGCGAGGTCAACGCATGACCACGCCAACGTC
>JBDKIJ010000330.1:0-3828 GCA_039797155.1 Gemmatimonadota bacterium
TGATATGTCACGACTCTCCGGATTTCGCGCGGTCATCGTTTGTGCGGCATTCTTACTTGCCACGCCCGCACTCGCCCAAGAGCTCAAGGTCGGCGATCCCGCCCCCGATTTCACCGTCACCACGGTGACCGCCGCTGGCCCGGACGCCAAGCCGTTCCGCCTTTCGGAGCACCGCGGTGAGGTGGTCGTCCTCGCCTTCTTCCCCCAAGCGGGAACCCCCGGGTGCACGACCCAGATGGAAGGCTACCGTGACCGCTATGCGGCCCTGTTCAAGGGCGGCCAGCGGGTGACGCTCGTCGGCGTCAGCACCGATTCTGAAAAGGAATTGGCCGAGTGGGCCCAGTCCAAGCGATTCCCATTCCGATTTGCGGCTGACGGCAACAAGGCGGTGGGCAAGGCGTATGGTGCCAGCTCCATCCTCTGGCACAAGCGGCACTTGTACGTCATCGACGGGACGGGGCGCATCGCCTACATCGCCCGTCCATTCCGGCAGATGGCCGAGGACGCCTATGCCGAACTCGGTCGCGCCATCGCGCAGGCCACGCGGCCGTAGAGGCCTCACGCGCGGTGTGCGCGTCCCCGCCGCTGGAGTACCACCGGAAAACATTTACTTGAAGTTTGAAGTATCGGGGCGTAGCATGGCGCATGCGCATCGTCTGCATCGGCGGCGGCCCGGCCGGGCTGTACTTCGCCCTCCTCATGAAAAAGCTGAATCCCACGCACCAGATCACGGTCGTGGAGCGGAACAAGCCGTACGACACCTTTGGCTGGGGGGTCGTCTTCTCCGATGCCACGATGGAGAACATGCGGCAATGGGATACGGAGACGTGTGGCGACATCGAACGGTCCTTCAGCCACTGGGATGACATCGAGCTCAGGTTCAAGGGACGCCATATCCGTTCCGGTGGGCACGGTTTCGTCGGCATCGGCCGCAAGCAGCTGCTCAACATTCTGCAGGCACGTTGCGAAGCGCTGGGGGTTGAACTCCGCTTCGAGCAGGAGGTCGACTCTGATCTCGATTTCCCCGATGCCGATCTGATCATCGCCTCGGACGGCGTCAATTCGAAGATCCGGACCGCCTACGCCGACACTTTCCGCCCGGACATCGTCACGCGCCCAAATCGTTTCATCTGGCTTGGGACGAAGAAGCGTTTTGACGCGTTCACCTTCGACTTCCGGAAAACGAAGCACGGCTGGTTCCAGGCGCACATCTACAAGTTCGACGACGAAACCTCGACGTTCATCGTCGAATGCCCAGAATCGGTCTGGCGCGCTCACGGACTCGATACGGCGGATCAGCCCGCCTCGATCGCGTTCTGTGAACAGCTGTTCGCCGAGACGCTTGACGGTGCCGCCCTGATGACGAATGCGCGCCATCTACGCGGCTCGGCGTGGCTCAATTTCCAGCGCGTGATCTGCGAGCAGTGGTGGCTCCGTAACGCGCAGGGCAGCCATGTGGTGCTCATGGGGGATGCCGTGCATACGGCGCACTTCGCCATCGGCTCGGGGACCAAGCTGGCGCTCGAGGATGCGATCGAACTGGTACGCCAATTCCGCGATCATGGCGATACCGCAGCAGACATTCCCGAGGTGTTGCGTCGCTTTCAAGAGCTCCGTCGCGTGGAGACGCTGCGCATCCAGAATGCGGCGTGGAATGCGATGGAGTGGTTCGAGGTGTGCGGCACCCGCTACTGTGACCAGCTGGAACCGGAGCAGTTCATGTATTCGCTGCTTACGCGAAGCCAGCGCATCAGCCATGAAAACCTCCGCCTCCGCGATCGCACGTGGCTCGAAGGCTACGAACGATGGCTGGCCCAGCGAGCCGGGAGCACATCAACAGAACACGACGTGGACTCGGCGGCGTTGGCGCCCACAGTGCCGCCGATGTTCACCCCGTACACCGTGCGGAGCGTGACGCTCAAGAATCGCGTCGTGGTCTCACCGATGGCGCAGTACTCGGCCGTGGACGGCATTCCCGGGGACTACCATCTGGTACACTTGGGCGCCCGCGCGATGGGTGGCGCGGCCATGGTCGTCACCGAGATGACCTGCCCTAGCCCCGAGGCGCGCATCACGCCGGGCTGCCCCGGACTGTGGACCGACGCGCAACAAGCAGCGTGGCAGCGCATTGTCGCGTGGGTGCATGAGCAGACGGACGCGAAGATCGCGTTGCAACTCGGGCACAGTGGCGCCAAGGGGTCTACGCGTCGGGCGTGGGATGGCATCGATCGGCCGCTGCCAGACGAAGGCATGGAGCCGAATTGGCCGGTCGTGAGCGCGTCGCCGCAGCAGTATCTCGCCGGTGTCAGTCAGATGGCACGCGAGATATCGCGTGAGGAAATGGATGGGGTACGCGAGCAGTTTGTCGCGGCCACCCGACGTGGTGCGGCCGCCGGCTTCGATTGGCTGGAGCTGCACTGTGCGCATGGCTATCTGCTGTCGAGCTTCATCTCGCCGCTCACGAACCAGCGTACGGATGAGTACGGCGGGTCGCTGGACGCACGGCTGCGTTACCCCCTGGAGGTATTCACGGCAATGCGGGCAGTGTGGCCGTCGCACCTGCCGATGTCGGTCCGTATCTCTGCGCATGACTGGGTCGAGGGTGGGATCACGCCCGCTGATGCTGTCCTGATCGCCAAGGCCTTCAAAACAGCGGGGGCTGATCTCATCGACTGCTCGTCCGGTCAGGTCAGCAAGAAGGAGCGTCCCACCTACGGCCGCATGTTCCAGACGCCTTTTTCTGATCGGATCCGTCACGAAGCAGGGATTGCCACGATTGCCGTCGGGGCGATCAGCGAAGCGGATCACGTGAACTCGATCATCGCCGCGGGGCGCGCCGACCTGTGCGCGGTAGCCCGGCCACATCTGGCGAATCCGGCATGGACGCTCACTGAAGCGGCGCGGATCGGCTACACGGCGCTAGCGTGGCCCAAGCCGTATCTCTCTGCCAAACCCCAGCTCGAAGCAGGATTCGCCAGATCCCGGGAGCGCGCATGACGAACCGAACCATCATCTCGAGACCCGCGCATCCGCACGCGGTCATCACGGGTGCCTCGCGCGGGATCGGTGCGGCGATCGCGGCGCGGCTCGCAGGCGAAGGCTTTGCGCTCACTCTGATCGGCCGCCGTCCGGCCGCACTGGAAACGGTCGCGCATGGCCTCGGCGTGCACGCACGCGTGGCTGTCTGCGACGTGTCCGATAGCGAGGCCGTGACCCGCGTGCTTGGCGCTCTCCCCCCCATTCATGTGTTGGTGAACAATGCGGGGCAGGCTGAGAGCGCCCCGGTCCACCGCACGACGGATGCGCTCTGGCAGCAGATGCTCGCGGTCAATCTCTCCGGTTCCTTCCACTGCACACGAGCGGTTCTGGACGGCATGAAAGAGGAGGGATGGGGACGAATCGTGAACATCGCCAGCACCGCTGCGCAACGCGGGTACGCGTATGTGGCCGCCTATGCCGCCGCCAAGCACGGCGTGCTCGGACTGACGCGCTCGCTGGCGCTCGAACTGGCGCGCACCGGCATCACGGTCAATGCCGTCTGCCCAGGCTTCACCGAAACCGATTTGCTGGCGCAGAGCCTCTCACAGATCATGCAGAAGACCGGGCGTTCGGAAGCAGAGGCACGCGCCGAGCTGGCGGCGATGAATCCCCAGCGGCGCTTTATCACCCCGGATGAAGTGGCGGATGCGGTGAGCTGGCTCTGCTCAGACGGCGCCGCATCGATTACGGGACAAGCCATTTCCATCAGCGGTGGCGAGGTGATGTAGGCATGGCACCACGGCGACCGTTCGCGCAGGTTCACGTGGTCGAAGAGGCCCGCCTCGGTCA
>JBDKIJ010000331.1:0-2715 GCA_039797155.1 Gemmatimonadota bacterium
TCGCCAGCGACAGGCCGAGCAGCGACATCGTATTCAGCGTGAAACCAAAGGCCCACACCGCGATGAAGCTGGCCAGCACCGACACCGGCAACGCGAGGCCGGTAATGACCGTGGAGCGCCACGAGTTCAGGAACAGGAACACCACCAGCACCGTGAGGACGGCGCCTTCAATGAGCGCGCTCTGCACGTTGGCGACCGAATTCTCGACGCGCACGCCAGAATTCTTCACGACGTCCAGCTGCACCCCTGCCGGCAATGTGGGGCGGATCTGCTCCACCTTCTTGAAGACTGCCTCGGCCACCTGCGTGGTCGAGTAGCCCTTCGTCTTCTTGATATCGATACCAACGGCATCCTTCCCGTTGTAGAGTGCGAGCGACCGCTGCTCCTCGACGCCGTCCTGCGCCGTTGCCACATCACCGAGGCGGACAATGCGCCCGCCGCGCTGCGACACGACCATGTTCATGAAGGCGTCGGGCGTTTCGAGGCGTCCGCGGAGACGGATCGTACGCTCGTCGAGCGCACTATTTACGCGTCCGACCGGGACGGCGAGATTCCCGAGTTGCAGCGCCTGCACCACCTCTGGTACGCTGACGCCCGCCGCCTGCAAGCGAGCCGGGTCGAGATTGACCGTGAGTTCACGCTTCACACCGCCGGAGACGGTCACATCCGCTACGCCAGGGATCGCACGCAGTTCACGTGTGATCCCGGGATCAGCCAACAGCGTCAGCTGCGGGGATGACAGCGAACTCGAGAAGAGGGACAACGTGACGATCGGCCGGTCCGTCGGATTGAACTTCCGCAGGATCGGTTCTTCGATCTCCTGCGGCAGATCCTGACGCTTCGTCGAGATCGCATCGCGAATGTCCTGCGTCGCTTCGCTGAGGTCCTTACCGAAGACGAACTGCGTCGTGATCTGGGCGAAGCCGTCACGGGCCTCGCCATTGATCGACTGCACACCAGAGATACTCTGAATGGCCTCTTCGATCGGTTCGAGGACCTCTCGCTCCACCTGCTCCGGCGACGCGCCCGGATACACCACCGTGGCGAGCACGATCGGCGGCTGCACCTCGGGGAACTCGTCGGTCTGCAACTTGAGGAGCGCGATGAGCCCGAAACCCACCAGCGTCAACATCGAGACGACGGTGATCAGCGGGCGCTTGATCGCAAAATCGGAAATGAACATGCCGTGATCCTGGTGGCGTCAGTTCTTCTTGATGTCGGCCGACGGGGTCTCGACTGCCGTCTTTGCATCCTTCGGCGCCGAAACCTGCACGATCGAGCCAACCGAAATGCCGCGCGCTGCTCCCATCAACACGGTGTCACCCACCGCGAGTCCGCTCACCACCTCGAATCGCTCGGCGGCCTCATCGCGCGCACCGAGTTGGACCTCGATCTTCTCCACCTTGCCGCCGCGCAGGCGCATCGCCGTCGGTATCAGGCCGGTGATATCCAGCGCCTTCTCAGGCACCAGCGTCCCCATCCGCTTGTCGGCGGCGATTCGGCCCTCGACGAAGAGTCCGGCGACCAGCGAGCCAGCGGTGTTCGGCACAGAGACAAGAATCCGAACCTGCCGTGTCTGGGGGTCCACCATCGGGCTCACGCGCGTGATGCGTCCGGTGAGCTGGCGATCAGCCCCGTTCACCGTGAAGGTGACTGGCGCGCCAAGCTTCACGTCGCCGATCGACGTCGCCGGCACCGAGCCTTCCACGCGCAGGCTTCGCGGATCGATGATCGTGAACAGTGCCGTGCCCGGCGATACGATGTCGCCCGGGCTTACCGCCCGTTCGGCGACGATGCCGGCGAATGGCGCGCGCACCGTCGTGTTCCGCAACACCTTCTCCGCCTGTGCCAGTCGCGCCTGCGCATCCGCGAGCGCCGCCTGAGCCCCAAGATTGGCGCGCTCGGCTGTTTCCACATCACGATCGGCGATGGCGCCAGCCTTGGCGAGCGTCCGAGCGCGCTGGAGTTCGCGCGTGGATTGCTCGGCCGCAATTTTTGCCTGCGCGACACCGGAACGCGCCGAGGCGGCGGCATCACGCACGGCCGCATCATCGATACGACCCAGTGCGGTGCCGGCGTTCACGCGCTCACCCGGTTCGACGAACGTTTCGATCATGGCGCCGGACACCTCGGCGCGGATGCGGGCTTCACGATCCGCACCGAGGGTACCGGAAATGGCCGGGCCGCTGCGGAGCGTGTCGGCCGTGACGACAGCAATGTTGTCCGGGCCGATGATCTGTGCCGAGCCGGAGGCGTCGGCGGAATCGGCTGCCGGCTTCGTGCCGCAGGCGGCGAGCGGGAGCAACAGCGACCACCCCAGCAACAGCGTGGAGCGACGCGCGAGCGGGTGCCTATCCATCATCGGGCGGGACCAGAAGAAGTCATGGAGGGAGCCGCGCCAGTAGCAGCAGCGGCGGAACCGGCCGTCATGCTCCCGAGCGGGAGGAACGGCAACAACTGCAGACGCTTGCGCGCCACCTGCAGATCACGCGCAGCCCGCGCACGATTGGCGAGCGCCTGCTGCAACTGCACACGGGTTTCGGAGAGTTCGAGCTGGGTCGAGATCCCCTCGCGGAAACGCACTTCGGCAATGTCGTAGGCCCGCTGCGCCTGCTCGGCCGTTCCCACACTGGCGAGCCACGCGGCTTCCGCCTCCGTGAGCTGGAGCGCGGCCAGCCGTGCATCAAGCGTCGCGCCCTCCTCAGCCAACTTGAG
>JBDKIJ010000332.1:0-3112 GCA_039797155.1 Gemmatimonadota bacterium
GGCGCGGGAGTCGCTGCGGTTCTTTTCGGTGGACAGCGGGTTATTGATCGGCTCTGAAAGCTCGTCCACCTCGGAAATGGGGACCTTCCGCACCACCCTCGCGTTGAGTGAATACCGCCGATTCGGCGCTCTGCTCTTTCCGACGCGGAGTGAATCGAACGCGGGGACCACCCGCCTGATCATCACGATCCAGTCGATGACCTTCGATGATGTCGATCCGTCGGTGTTTGTCCTTCCTGATGCCGTGAAGGCATTGATCCAGCCGTAGTCTCCCCTGCGTGCGCATGCGCTGCCGTTTCTCCCGTTTCCCGATCCTTTCGCTGTGCCTGATCCTTGGCCTTTCGGCCTGTGATTCGACGGCGGTTGACCCCACGCCACCGAGTCCGCCGATCACCGGGCCACGCGTCGCGTCGCTGCAGATTGCGCCGGCATCGGTGTATCTCCTCCCTGGCCGCGAACGATCCCTCGCGGTGGACGCCCGAGATTCCCTAGGTCAACCGATCGCGGATCCCGTGGTCACCTGGCGATCCGATGCCCCCGCCGTGACGACCGTCGATGTCACGGGCCGAGTGCGCGCCATCGCTCCCGGCAGCGCCCGGATTACGGCCACCGTGACTGGCCGGAGTGGGCTCCTGACGGCGCAGGCCATGGTCACGGTCACGTCGTCGACCCCGGACATTGCCACGTGGCGTACAGCACGCGCCGGCCTTTCGGAAGTCACGCTCTTGGGGGCATGGGACGATGGCGTCGGCACCGCCTATGTCGGTGGACAGGATGGCGGGTTGCTGCGTCAACGGGATGGTGGCGCGTGGGAGGTCATCCCACTCGGCGTTACGGAGACCATCGTCGGCATTTGGGGGGCCTCGCCGTCGGACATTTGGCTGGTGGGCACCAATGGGTTGGTGCTACGCGGCGACGGCGCCACGTTTCGCCGTGTCGATGTCGGCGTGTCGAGCACCTTCCTCGAGGTGTGGGGACTGGGCCCCGACGAGGTCTATCTCGTAGGCGATCGCGGGACGATCGTCCGGTGGAACGGCTCGCGATTCGACATCCAGCCGACGGGGCTGACGGATGAACTGTGGGGCATCTGGGGCCCCAACAGCAGTACCCTGTTTGCGGTCGGCAACAACGGGGCGATCCTGCGTTTCGATGGCGTGAACTGGCGTCGATTGAATTCACCAGACGCGACCCCCTACTTCGATGTCTGGGGCACCAGTGCCGGGAATGTGTTTGCGGTGGGCGTCGATGGGGTGATCGTCCGCTTTGACGGAGTCCAGTGGACCCGCATGACCACGCCGGATCGCGTGAACCTGTTCGGTATCCGCGGTCGTGCGTTCAATGACGTGTATGCCGTCGGCAACAACGGCGCCGCTTGGCACTTCGACGGAACGACGTGGCGCGCCATGGATATCGCGAATGGCCAGAATCTGCGCGCCATCGCCGTCCGGCCGAACGGCAGCGTGCGTCTGGCCGGCTGGTACGGGACCGTCGTGAGTGTGCGCGGTGTCGGCGTGGCGGCAACCATCGCGGTCGATCTGACGGATCCACCCTTAATCGCCGCTTTCGGCACGAGCGGGAGTCCCATGTTCGCCGTCGGATTCGGCAGTTCGGTGTTCCGCCGCTCGACGGCGGGGAGCTGGCAGCTCGAGCGTGTGCCGGCGACCTACGATCTCTACGGCATCAGCGGGAGTGGCCCCACCGACATTGTGGCGGTGGGAGACACGGGCGCGATCCTCCGCTTCGACGGAACCACCTGGCGTCGCGACGTATCGCCGACCCGCGGCGTCCTCCGTGCCATCTGGAGCGGAGGGGGTCAGTACTTCGTCGTCGGCGAACGTGGTCTGGTGCTGCGCTCGAGTGGTACCGGGTGGACCCCGCTAACCAGCGGCACGCAGCGGTTCCTCCGCGCGGTGTGGGGCACCGATCCGGCGAACGTCTTTGCCGTCGGCGATTCGGGCACCGTCCTCCGCTTCGATGGCGGACGGTGGCAACCGATGGCGGCGCCGACGACCTCTCGGCTGCGCGCCATCTGGGGCAGTGGCCCCACGGATGTCTTCGCGGTCGGCGATTCCGGTACGGCCCTGCGGTATGACGGGGCGACATGGGCCACTCTCCCGAGTCCCACCACCCGTGATCTCCGCGCCGTGTGGGGACGTGGCCCCACCGAGGTGTATGCGGCTGGCGACAGCGGGACCGTGGTGCGCTATGACGGGAATACATGGCGCCCCATCGCCGCCCCGTGGCGATCCATCATGTACGCCTTCGCGCCCATTCCGGGAACGAACGCGCTGGCCATCGTTGGGCAAGGCGGTCGCATCTTCGAGGGTGTCCCGTAACGCCCGCTCCGCACGTCATGTACGCCGCGAACGGTTCAGGATGCGGGGCTGCGCCCCCGAACTGACCGATAGAGGAGGAGCAGAACGACCGCGCCGACAATGGCGGCAATCAATCCCGCCCCTTCACCGGTCTCATACCACCCCACCGCTCGACCGAGGTACGTACCGAGCAGTGCGCCGGCAACGCCCAGCAACATCGTGATGATCAGCCCGCCGGGATCGCGCCCGGGCATGATCGCCTTGGCGAGCGCACCGGCGATGAGGCCGATGAGCGCCGTCCAGAACAGTGACATGGTGAATACTCCGATGGCGGGAACAGTCGCACGTAGCGGGATGGCCACCGTGCGTCTCACCAGCGTGATGTCGCAGGTCCAATGCCATCGGCTATCGGCCTCTGCTCGAGCCCCGTGATGTCTTCCGCATGAGTGCACACGGCCATAGCATTGGCGAGCCCTGGTGCCGGTCGCGCGCAAGGCCGACCACGCCATAGGCGCTTCCCCTTGCCTGCCCCTCGCGATGTTTCCGGTCCTTTCAGGGATTCCGTCAATCCGTAGCCGGTCATACCGGTCCCCTGTGGCATGGTACGTCCCTGCGCTCGTCGCCTTCGGAGTGCTCACCATGCTGGGCGCATGTCGTTCCGCTCAACCCACTGGTGGCGATGCCGCCGCCTTGCGCGGAGCGCTGGCGTCGACGCGAAACAGCGCGAGCCCCACGAAGACCGAATCGCAGCAGCCGTGGACCCTACTCTTTGACGGCCGGTCACTCGCAGGCTGGCA
>JBDKIJ010000333.1:0-2780 GCA_039797155.1 Gemmatimonadota bacterium
GCCGTGATGGACGCCGCACCGTTGCGCACTTTGAAACTCCCCGTGGGGAGGTGATTCTCGTGCTTGATCACGACTCGAACGTCGTGACCGACGAGCGCGTCAAGCTGCGGGTAATGGCGCGCCGGTGACGGATCGAACAAGGAACCGATCCGCTCACGGGCTGCACGGATCTCATTGATGGTGATGGCGGGGAGGTTCATGAATGGGGCGTAGCGTGCGTCGCGTTGAACTCGTGGAGCGGCTCAATCTCGGAACGATGTTGCTGCATTCCAGAAAGTGTACGATCGCGTGGGACGAAACGCCATGATTTGTATCACCCGTTCGGGTGACACGGACGCGACCATCCTTGCGTCATGGGCCACGCGCCTGCAGGATCGGATACGTCGATGGTAATGAGCCGTCGCGTGTCCCGCTTTCCACCGCCCTGACGGAGCGCATTGTGCGTGTACAGTCGAGTCCGGCGCGCCGGTTGCTCATGGCGGTGTTGATCGCCACGGCGTCAGGGGCCGGGGCCGCCTGGTTTGCCATGGCGCAGCCGCACGTCCCCGATGCGATGCGCGTGCATCGTGTGGCGACGGCGCAGGACACGATCGTGCTGGTCCCGACCGATCTGATCGAGGAGCCGGATTTCCTCGATACCTGGGTGGAGTTGGATGCGTTTTTTGCGCGGCAGCAGCGCATCGCGACCCTGCTGCGGCGCGCAGACGTGGCCGTCGCGCGGTGCGATGCCGAGGGATCAGCTTGTGAGTGGCGAGCGCTGACGGGCGCGACCCGACCGCTCTCTTCGCTGCCGTTCGTCTTCTGGTTTCAACTGATGGTCGGGTCCATCGCGACGGTCGTAGGAGCGTGGATCTGGGCCATGC
This sequence comes from Gemmatimonadota bacterium, assembly GCA_039797155.1. Classification (GTDB taxonomy): domain Bacteria; phylum Gemmatimonadota; class Gemmatimonadetes; order Gemmatimonadales; family Gemmatimonadaceae; genus Gemmatimonas. Next base: position 864 of record JBDKIJ010000333.1, read on the forward strand.
GGCCACAGGATGCCGCGACGCGCGCCTTCGCCGTCACGGGCATCGGTGTGATGCTCTCCTCCCATGCCGCAGCGATCTACAGCGCACGTGAAGTGGCGCTCCCCGGGCTCCCCTTCCGACTGATCAGTGCTGTCAATCATCTGGGCGCACCGATCTTCGGCATTGCCTTGTGCAGTCTGCTGCTCGTCTACCCCCGTCCATTGGCCGCACGACGATGGATTCCCGCCTTGGCCCTGATCGCCACCCTGTGGTGGTTGAGCGACATCTTCCGGATTGCGCCTGATCCGAATTGGGGAACCCGCCTGCCCCTCGTTTTGGAAATGCTGGGGGCCGTGGTGCTATCCGTCGTGCAATGGCGACGTGCCGCGTTCGTGCCAACGGAGCGGGCGGTACTGCGGTGGTTCGGCATGTGTCTGCTGGTCGGACCGGGGCTGTTTATCGGCATGCTGGTGGTCGCGGCCGCCCTCGGCAATGTGCCCCCGATCTCGCAGGCCTATGGCATGGGATTCTTTCTGCTCACGTATCTCGGCATGGCCTTCGGCATGCGGCGATACCGTCTGTTCGCATTGGACGCGTGGGCGCTGCGGGTGTTGTTCTGGGCGGCATTGTGCGCGCTATTCGTGACCTTGGATCTGCTGCTCCTGCGATTCGCGGGGGCCGCGTCGGCGCGGTCCTTGTTCGTCGTCACGATGTTGGCGCTGGCCACGCTCCCGGTACGCCAATGGGTCTGGCGCCATGTCCTGCACCGCCCGCGGCTGGATATCGAACAAACGGTGGATCGGGCGCTCGGGGTGTCGTATGCGACGACGGTCGAGGAGCGCGCTCTACGCTGGCAGGCCTACCTGCAGGAACTGTTCGAGCCCTTGACGTTGACGGTGGACGACGCGTCATCGGCCACACACGCGCGTCTCCTTGACGACGGAGCCGGCCTGTCCGCACCCGCCGTTGCCGGTGCACCACCGCTCCGCCTGGTGTATGCCGGGGGCGGACGTCGGCTCTTCGATCCATCGGATGTGCGCCTGCTGGATCGACTGGTTTCCCTGTTGCGCCAGGCCGATGCCAGTCGTGCGACCTATGAGGCCGGCGTGATGCGGGAACGACAACGGATTGCGCGCGATCTGCATGATACCGTGAGTTCCCCGTTGCTCAGCGGGCTGGCGCAGTCCCGTGCGGCAGAGGACACCAGCGACGCCGGACGCCGTGCGGCCGTCGGCGAGGAAATCACGCGTGCGCTTGCCGCCATGCGTGACGTCGTGCGCGACAGCGGCGAGCCGGCACCCATGAATGCCGTACTGGCCGATGCACGCTTTGAGTGTGTCACGCGATTGGAGGATGCCGGTCTTGCCGTCGATTGGCCGATCTTTGCGGTGGGCGAGCGCATGATGACGGCGCGGGAGCGCATCGCGCTTGGTGCATTTCTCCGTGAGGCGACCAGCAACGTGTTGCGCCATGCCCAGGCCTCGCGCGTGACGGTGTCGTTCACCCCCAGCGCCGATGGGACCTCGCCAAGTCGTTTGACGTTCAGGGATGACGGTCGTGGGCTGCCTGCGGTTCAGGTCCCCGATCGTCAGGGGTTGTCCAATCTGCGCATACGCGCCGAGGAGCTGGGCGGACGCTGTTGGGTCGAGGCGCCCACGAACGGAGCAGGCACGGAAGTGCGCCTTGAGCTTCCGGCCGCGCTGTTCGGAGCGGGTGGATGACGGTGTCGGACCAGAAAGCGGAGCGCGTGGTTCTCGTGGTCGAGGATGATCCGAGCAGCATCGAGGAGACGCGTGAGGTGTTGTCCATTTTTCCAGACACGCACGTGCTTGTCGCCGCCACGTTGCACGACGCGCGACGGTTGCTCCGACGACATCGTGCGCACCTGGCCATCATTGATCTCGCCTTGCCAGATGGCGATGGACTCGATCTCGTCGC
>JBDKIJ010000334.1:0-12108 GCA_039797155.1 Gemmatimonadota bacterium
GCGTCCTCACCGACGCGGCCATCCGTGGCTCGCGCGACGACCTGCTGGGGCTCAAGGAGAACATCATCATCGGTCACCTCATCCCGGCCGGTACGGGTATGTACCGCTACCAGGAAGTCGAGGTTGATTCCGAGTCGCTCCCCGAGCCGGAGCCGGTGCCCGAGGCACTGGAGCCGAACTTCGATGCGCTGCTGCCGGCCTTCGAGCCGACGGCGTTCACGATGCCGGACGAGTAAGCGTCCATCGCGATGTCGTAGCGGCGCCGTGCGTGATCTCACGCACGGCGCCGCTGTCGTTTGTGCGACAGGCCTCCAGCCATCGCGTTCGAATGAGCATCGAGGCGTCGATCTGGTACTCGGCGCATGTGCCGTCGTGGCTATCGTGCCGCATGACCATGCATCCCCGAAAGTTGCAGGTGCTGGATCGCGCCTTTGCGCTCGCCGTGCTGGTGCACCGGCTCGCCGATCGCCATCAGCATGCGATTGCCCGCGTATCGATCGGGATGCGGGCGCAGATGCTGCGCGCTGCCGATGCCATCCCCTTCCATCTGGCCGAAGCCACGACGCAGACGTCACGCGATGCATCGGCCCGCGTACTCACGGCGGCAATCGGCGCCTGCAATGAACTGGAACTACAGCTCCGCCTGGCCGGTGCGCTCGAGGCGGTCGATCCGGGCGTTAATGTCCTGATCGAGGAAGCCACCGAGGTTCGCGCGATGACCTATGGGCTGCGGCGACACATGCTCGGGAAAGCGCCTAGTGGCGGGGATCCCCGGTACACCGTATGATTGCCCGCCGATCCTCCGCTCCTTTCGCCCCCAGCCGGAGGGGGCGGCCATCCAAGAGGTGCCCCATGCCACGATCCTACTCGATTGCCACCTCGTTCGTCCTGAGCATTGCGGGCCCCATGCTCCTTGGCGCCTGTGCCAGTAGCGGCGCGGCACGCCCCAAAACCGATGACATCGGTGGGGCGATGGTGCAGACCGCCATTCTGCAGAATGCCGGGGGCAACGCGTCCGGGATCAACATGGTCAATCGGACCGAAGTGAGCAGCACCACGGTCTCAGCGACCCCAGAGCAGGCGTTCACCGCTCTTGGTGCCGTGTATGCCCAACTCGGCATCCCCGTCACGGATCTCAATCAGGCGGCCAAGAGCCTCGGCAATAACGCCTTCCGCGTGCGGCGGCGCATTGGCGACGTTCAGACCGTCCGGGCGCTCGATTGCGGTGGTGACTCCGGTATGCCCAATGCCGAAACCTATCAGTTGACGCTGAGCATCCTGTCGCGGGTCGTGGCGGCCCCCCAGGGGGGCAGCATCGTGCAGACGACGTTGGAAGGGAGCGGACGGAATCCGGTGACCGCCGCCTCGTCCGATGTCCGCTGCTCCTCGCTGGGCGTACTGGAAAAGCGGATCGGTGATCTCGTCAGGCAGAATCTCGGTACCCGTTGACCCGTCCCCCTTGGAGGGACTAATTTCAGGATTCTGTTCCGTGCCGTCGCGGCCGCAGTGCGGCAGTCTCTCTGAAGTTCTTCTGCCACGACGATCCACGTAGAAGTCGACGTTCGAACATCCGCCACGCGCGCAGACGCGGGGCGGACAACCCTCCAAGAATGCCTACGATCAATCAGCTGGTCCGTCGCGCCCGCAAGGACGTGGTGGAGAAGTCGAAGGCGCCGGCGCTGAAGAGCAATCCCTTCAAGCGTGGCGTATGCACCCGCGTCTATACCACGACGCCCAAGAAGCCCAACTCGGCGCTGCGCAAGGTGGCGCGTGTCCGCCTGACGAATCAGCTCGAAGTCACCGCCTACATTCCGGGTGAAGGGCACAACCTGCAGGAGCACTCGATCGTGCTCGTGCGCGGCGGTCGTGTGAAGGACCTGCCGGGTGTGCGTTATCACATCGTGCGCGGGACCCTCGACGCCTCGGGCGTCAACGGGCGTAACCAGAGCCGTTCTAAGTACGGCACGAAGCGTCCGAAGCCGGGTCAGGCCGCTGCGGGAGGTAAGAAGAAGTGAGCCGTCGCAAGAGTGCCGTGAAGCGCGCCGTGTTGCCTGATGCGCGCTACGATAGCCAGACCGTTTCGAAGTTCATCAACAACCTGATGACCCAAGGCAAGAAGTCGACGGCCGAAGGGATCTTCTACAAGGCGATGGACATCGTCGAAGCGAAGACGAGCCAGCCGGGTGTCGGGGTGTTCAAGCAGGCGCTGAACAACCTCAAGCCGGTTGTCGAAGTGAAGAGCCGCCGCGTCGGCGGTGCCACGTATCAGGTGCCGGTTGAGGTCCGTCAGGATCGTCGTACCGCGCTCGCGATGCGCTGGCTGATCGGCTATTCGCGCGACCGCAACGAGAAGAGCATGCCGGAGAAGCTGGCGGCCGAAGTCCTCGCAGCGTCGCGCGGTGAAGGCAATGCGATCAAGAAGAAGGAAGACACGCATCGCATGGCTGAGGCCAACAAGGCGTTCGCGCACTATCGCTGGTAAGCGCGCTTCGTTCCATGACAAAGGCCCCGGGGATATTCCCCGGGGCCTTTGTCGTTCCAATCACGAACCGCGGCGATCATCATGCCGCGTTGGTGCACGTCAGGGGATCGTTCGCCCGTTCTCGGCGGCCATGATCGTGCCATAGATCGTCGCCCCGGGCTTGAGACGGACCACGGGTGCCGACACGGTGATCTTCGTTCCAGGTCGCCCCACCACCGCCGACTGCACGAGGACGGCGCTCTCCGAGATGATCGGGCCCGAGACGCGCGCGCCACTCTCAACGAGCACGCGCCCACGCGCGGTCGCCGCGCCATCGATGACGCCACCGCCACGCACCACGATCTCCTCGTGAGCCTTCACCGAGCCGTTGATCCGCGCACCATCCTCGACGATGAGGTTACCCGTGACGATTACCGAGGCGTTCAGTACGCGGCCGGCCGGCACGATGAGGTCATCTTCGATCCGGAAGTAGCTCGGCCCCATCGCCTGCGCGTCGCGCGGCTTGAAGCGCTCATACGCACTGGGCGGCAGTTCCTGCACTTCGGTGGGAGCCGCCTTGGCGACGACGATCACACCGGCCTCCAGACGATCGAAGTACACACCGGGGGCGAGGAACATGCCATGCTCCGCCGTCGCGCGCCCGAGCAGTCGTGTCCCCGTCTCGGCCTCGAACTGCCCACGCGTATGGACCCAGCGGAGGACGGTCGTGTCTTCGCCGAGATGCACATCGCGCTCACCGAGGAGCGAGCGAAAGGTGACCCCGACGGGTGACTGTAACGTCGTGCGGGCAAGGCATTCGCTCGCGAATTCGGTGCCTTCCGGGATCGGCGTGCCGTCCGTGAGCACGACGAAGTCGGTGAACGTGCGCTGTCGCGGCAACGGATTGGCGGCCGAATGCGTCCGAATGCGCGAGCCGTCCGAGAGTCGCGTCGGTACCGTGTCGCCGAAGAGCCCTTCCCGCAGCGCCCGCTTGGTGAACGATTCCGCGAAGAAGTTGAGATCGCCACTGTCGCTGCCCACAGCGTGCAGCGGCGCCGCATCGCGCGGAGCGAACAGCTCGATGATGCCGGGGATCAGTGGTAGGGTGGCCCAGCCGAGGGTCCCCAGAAAGAGCAGGAAGACCGCGAGTGCTTCAGGCATGCCGGTATCGCTCATGCGGCCCGTCCGCGTTCCGAGGTGGTAGCACGACGCTTCCGGTGACGCGCGGTCTTTTGCCATTCCACCGGACGACCGCGCATCCACGAATTGCGTGAGAGCGTGGCCCGACCAACGGCGATGGAGCTCACGAGGAAGCCCAGGAGCATGAAGGGAAGGACGCGAATGCGTTCACGGGTGCCGTCGAGACGATTGGCCGCCGCGATCTGGAAGAACGCCGCGAAGTTGCCGACGGTGTTGAAGGAGGCCACGCTGAGGATGGTGAGCCATCCCCACTCCGGCGGATAGCCGGCGTAGAACAGGATGATCGCGCAGGTCCAGCCCATCATCAGGATCAGCGGTACGATGAAGACGCCTAGGAGCAGGACGCCATCGAGTACCTGCCGCGTGGATTTGTTCGACGGATTCCGAATCAGACTGCCGACGTACTCGCGCAGTGCCTGGTTGTGTCCCGTGGCCCAACGGCGGATCTGTCGGATACGCGACTCCCACGACTCCGGGACCTCTTCATAGCACTCGGAACGGTTCTGATACACGACGTCCCACCCATCGATGATCAGACGCATCGTGAGGTCCGTATCTTCGGCGAGCGAATCGACGTTCCAGCCGCCGACGTGCTCGAGCGCGACGCGCCGCACGCCACCAACCGTGCCGCCGTACTGCGGGACGAGGCGCAGATTCATACGGGCCTGCTGGTCGACCTGGTATCCGCCGGACCGTTCGAGATCGAGCAGGCGGGTCAGCAACGACAGACCGACGTTGAGTGGCACGACGCGCCCCATCACCGCGCCGACTTCCGGATCGAAGAACGGTGCTGCGAGCTGCTTGAGCAGCTTGGGTCCGGGAATGTAGTCGGCGTCGAAGACCAGGAAGATGTCGTCGCTCGGATGCTCACGCATCGCTTCCGACAGCGCCGCCGCCTTTCCGGGAATCCCATCGTCCCGCAGGAATGGCTGTACGCGCCCCGGATAGTTCTCCGCGTATTCGATGAGAATGGCGCGCGTTTCGTCCTGCGAGCGATCGTCGACCGGCACGATCGTGAAACGCTCTTCCGGATACTCGCAGGTGAGCAGGGCGTCGAGGGAATCGCGAACGACACGTGCTTCATTGTGGCACGGGACGAACACCACGAGTCGTGGCCAGTCGGCATTTAGGATGTCGACGTACGGCTGGCGGTGTTTGCCGAAGAGACGATTCAGCGTGAAGAAATAGTGGCGCAGCGTGTAGATGCCGAGGACGATGATGCAAATCCACATCCCGACGCTGGCCCAGAAGACGACGGCGGACATCAGCGGTCCTCCGGGCGGAAGCCGACGCGGCGAATGATGGGGGTGTTTTCCGGTGTGATGGCGCGCACCGACTGTGGTGTCGGCGTCGGGCGAGGACGCGACGACGGATACTTTTCGGCCACTGGGGGGGCACGACGATCACCCGGATCCAGCGCGCCGGTCGAGCGCCAGCTCATGCCCCAGCTGTAGAGCGCCACATAGACGAAGACATCCATCAGAATGCCGAAGACGAGATACAAGATCGGCATCGCCAGGAGCGTTCCATTGTGGATGATCCACGCATGGACGGTGACCTGCAGCGGAATCAGCACACTCAGATGCACCAGCAGCAGCAGGCACAACACCAGCTTCTGCCAGAGCGGGAAGTCGAAGATGTTGTACGTGGCCGAGACGAGGAACGGTGCCAGGACGAGTACGACGACACCCATGACCAGCAGACCACTGGTGTAGGTGGGGAGATCGTACGTGAACGGCGGACTCGCAAACGTGAACCAGAGCTGCGCCGTGATCTGGATGAAGGCCAACGCGCGCAGCAGGTAGCCGAAGGGGAGGAAGGCGCCGCGCATGGCGAAGCTCAGGATGAGCAACAGCGCAAACGCGATCCAGCCACCAATGAGCGCACTCGATGACGGCCAATCGGCCGGCGCCGTGAAGTACGGGACCCCGACGCTCATCGGTCCGACCTCGAACAGCCGCGTGGCGATCGTCCCCGGGAGGCCGATCGGTTCACGTACCACGGTGAAGAACTCACGCCACACGACCATGAGGGGATCGAGTAGCACGATCATCAGGATCGAGAAAAGCAGCGGCAGGACCAGCAAGTCGATCAGGAGGCTCCACGAGACGTCGAGACCGATCATGGCCCGATGCGGCAGGATGCGCCCGCCCCGGAACCCGTGGTTCTTCAGTACGTCGATGCGCCGCGATCGATCAGAAGTAGTACGCGGCACCGATGGTTACTCCGGTACGAGAATAGAACGGATTGGTATAGCGATCGCCCTGCAGGCTGAGCGCCCAGTGCGCGCCGAGCTTTTCACGCCAGGCGAGCCCCCAGTCACCGGAGCTGAACTTCTGCAGCGTGCGTTCGGCGCTGATGATCTGCCACCCTTCGGTGCCCTGGATCTGCCGGATCGAGAAGCTGCGTCGCGGCGATGGGGTATACGTGGCGGACTGGATGAGCCGATACGACTCGATATTGCCGGGCCGGCTGATGTTGTATCGCCCTGCGACTTCGAGGACGAGCGCCTTGGGGGCGTACCACGCCAGCGATGCGGTGCCGGCGATATCCGACAATTCGGTCACCGACTTCACGTACGATGCGCCGCCCGTTGCCTGCCATTGCTTACGGCCGCCAAGGCGCACGCCGAGGAGTCCGTCCACCCGGTAGTCGGGGAGGATTGGCACGCCACTGCCCACGTTGGCGCCAAGTACGTGAAAGAACGTGCTGTTCCAGTCGTGACGGTGTGCCGCTCCGATCAGGAGACCGGTCTGGTTGAACGCCTGCAGGCGCAGGGCATCCACCGTGAAGGTGTTCTTCGGCGTCGGGCGTACGCCGCGGACGTAGAGACCGGACCAGTCACCGAATCCGTTCGTGACGCCCTGGGCAAACACATTGGCCTCGACCCACGAGCCGGCAATGCCGCCTGGCATGGGCGCCTGCGCGGGTGTCCGTAGGGGAACGGCCATCATTCCGCACCCGAGGGCTGCGGCGATGACCGATCGCGTACGGGCCGAGCGAAGGCGTTCTAGGAGAAGGGAGATCATGGCAACGTCGCCGGAAGAGAGATGCGTGATGGTGATGGACTGCTAGGCGTGAGTCGACGCGGAGCGCGCCATCACGGTCTGCACCTGCGCGAAATCCATTCGACGCAGGACGCGTCGCGCGGATCCGTCCTGCACCTGCTGATCGAGCACCTCGACGACGCGCTGGGCCGCGCGTCCATCCCCGAAGGGATTGGCGCCCGCGATGCGTTGCGCGTACGCCGTCGGGTCTGACAGCAGCGTACTGGTGCTGTCCACGATGCGATGGGTGTCGGTGCCCACGAGCAGTCCGAAGCCGGCGTGTACCACCTCCGGACGCTCCGTGGTATCACGGAGCACCTGTATAGGCTTTCGGAAGGAGGGCGCTTCTTCTTGAATGCCACCCGAGTCGGACAGGATCAGCGCGCAGCGGCGGATGACCTCGAGGAGATCCGGATAGGAGATGGGGTCGAGGAGGTGAATCCGCGGAATCCCCCCCAGGCGGGCGGTCACGACTTCGCGCACGCGTGGATTGAGGTGCACGGGAAATACCAGCTCGACATCATCGAATCGCTGCACCAGCTGTTCGAACGCGCGGCAGATGGCCTCGAGGTGATCCCCTTGCGACTCGCGTCGATGCACCGTCGCGAGCATGATGCGGCGGCCGTGCCACGGGACCGCGTTGAGCGCGTCGGCTTCGAATCGTGAGCGCGGCGGTACCATGTGCAGGGCATCCACCACGGTGTTGCCCGTGACGACGATGTCCTCGCGCGGCACCCCTTCGGCGAGGAGATTGCGCCGCGCCTCGTCGGTGGGGGCGAAGTGCGTCGTGGCCGTGATCGTGGCGATGCGCCGATTCACTTCTTCGGGGAACGGGCTCGACAGATCGAACGAACGGAGTCCGGCTTCCACGTGGCCGACGGGAATGCCCTGATAGAAAGCGGAGAGCGCGGCGGCCGTGACGGTGGAGGTGTCGCCCTGCACGAGGACGTACGTCGGCTGTGTGGCGGAGAACGTCTCCGTCAGCGACGCCATCGCGCGCGAAACGAAGCTGCCGAGGTGTTGCCCATTCTGCATCAGTTCCAGATCGATGTCGGGCACGATGCCGAAGACTTCGAGGGCTTGGCGCAGCATCTCACGATGTTGCGTGGTCGCCACCACCAGCGGCTCCAGACGCGGATGTTCGCGCAGGGCCGCGTAGACCGGGGCCATCTTGATGGCTTCCGGCCTGGTGCCGATGACCAGACAGACTCGATGACGGGTGGACGACATGAACGGATGGCAAGAGACGTAACACGGTCCCGGCACTTTCCAGATGCCGGGACTCCGCAAGAGGGACGAGCGCTGAGGGAGGGCGTCACATGAGTGGCTCTTCATGGGGACGAAACGCGACAGCGGGCGAATCATCCGAAGATGATCCGCCCGCTGTTGGAGGGTGCGTGTGCTACTTCGTCAGCCCCGGCAGGCCGACGCCCTCACCTACTCATTGACGTGCTGTCTTGGTATCAGTTGCCGACCGTGGGTGCCGTCGTCGCGGCGTCCACCGGACGGCGACGGCGTGCCATGGCGGCCATGGCCAGCAGCCCGGCGCCCATCAGGGCGTAGGTGGAGGGCTCCGGCACCGCCGACTGCGGCACGAAGTCGAAGTTGGTGTTCAGGTACTCGGCGCCGTTCATGCCGACGCGGATATTGTCCACTGCGCCACGCCACTCGAGCGGCCACTGGCTACCGACGCCGACGCCGATGCCGGTGATGTAGGCATTCACCCCGGAGAGGCAGCCGCCGGCCTGCTGCAGCATCTGGATGCCGTTCCCTTGCGCCGTGCCTTCCCAGAAGGACATGGACTCACTGCAGCCGGAGCCCTTGCCGTAAATGCCGACGGCATCGGGATTCGGATCGAGGCGCACATACCAGAAGTTGTCGCGCTGGAGGGCTTCCTGACGGACCCACGTGTCGATCGGGGTCGTGTTGCCCTCGCCGGTCAGGCGCGACTGGTTATAGTAGCCCTCCCAGACGAGCATGCTGCGGTAGGTGACGCCATTGCGCTCCTCGGCCAGCTCGATCTGGAAGACGGGGGTCTTGTAGCGCCAGTCGAGCGGGGGAATCGGCTGCGTGGGGTCGGTGTTGTCGATGCTTCCGACGGCGGCATCCCAACCCGGGACGTAGGCGCGATACCAATCGAACGAGAGATTGGTCAGGGCGGAGAGGCTGCCGATGCCGCCTTCCGGGCGATAGCGATAGAAGGCCCACTCGCCGTATTGGTCGGCGACGGGCCCCCAGGGGTTGCCGGTGACACCGAGTTCGAGCGAACCGGTCCCGACATTACCATACCCGCCGCTGCACGCGGTATTCGCGGTGGGCTGGGTGCCGCACGGATAGGTCGTCGTGACCTGCGCGGTCGCGGGCCCGAGGATCTTCGGGGACCAGTTCGTGGTGTTGCCCAGCGTGGAAATGCCGTTCACGCCAACGACCTGGCCGCCGGTCGTCGGCACGGGAGAGGTCTGCGCGGTCAGGGGAGCTGCCGTCATTGCGAGGACCGCCGCCATGGCGATCGTCAACTGCTTGGTCATGGTTGCCTCAGCACACGCGATAAATGGGGAACTGCGGGTACAACGCCGGGACGTTCGCCAGCCGGACTGTGCATGAGCCGTACCAGTACCGAGCTCGTCGAGGGCTACCGCGCACCGTTTGCCGGGAAACGGAATGCGATTTTTCATCAAGTGCTTCACTGGCAATGGGTTAGACAAATTTTTGGCGACGTGGCGTCTGGTGACGGCATGGGAGGCTCGGCGGGGTGAAAGACGGGTAGGTCGCGGTAGGGTGTGGCATCCAGGCCACAGCTTCTGTTGCGGCCCACTGACAGCGTCAGGGGGCGCGGATCGCGCCCGGAGGCCTTAGTGAGGACGACCACGGGGCGCGGCTGTAAATCCCCATCCTGCCGAAGTTTCCGCGTGCACAGGGTTGACTTCGCCGCCTTGATCGGTGATACTCCGTGGCTACCCGGTTTTTGGGGTGGGTTTCCCGAACCTGGTCACCAATTCAACGTCGTTCGCGGAGTCGGCAGTTCTCTGTGTTCGGCGCGCTTGGGTCCCCACTCGTGCAGGAGTGACGAGCGTACCCGGCGACAGCGGATGGATACCGCTCCCGCAGGGGAGGTCTGGTCCAGCCGTTTTTTTGCTGGTTTCAGCGGGTCGCAAGCAGTTCTAGCGCAGCATTACAGCAGGTCCAAAGCGGGTTCACTTCAGCTTTCTACCGGCGTCGCCTCGGCGGCGTTCTTCGACACTATGGCGCGTACCACTCCGCTCGAGCATTACCGCAACATCGGCATCATGGCGCACATCGATGCCGGCAAGACCACCACTACGGAGCGCATCCTCTATTACACGGGGAAGTCGCACAAGATTGGTGAAGTCCATGATGGCGCCGCCACGATGGACTGGATGGAGCAGGAGCAGGAGCGCGGGATCACGATCACGTCGGCCGCGACCACGTGCTTCTGGATGCGTCACGGCCAGTCGCATGAGAAGGGGACGGGTGCCGAGTTCCGCATCAACATCATCGATACCCCGGGCCACGTCGACTTCACCGTCGAAGTGGAGCGGTCGCTTCGCGTGCTCGACGGCGCGGTGACGCTGCTCGACTCGGTGGCCGGTGTTGAGCCGCAGACGGAAACGGTGTGGCGTCAGGCCGACCGGTACCGTGTGCCGCGCATGATCTTCTCGAACAAGATGGACCGTGTGGGTGCGAACTTCGATCGCTGCCTCGCGATGATCCGCGACCGTCTGAGCAAGCGCGCGTTCCCGCTACAGCTGCCGGTCGGTTCGGGCGAGACGTTCACGGGGCACATCGACGTCCTCGAGCGCAAGCAGTACATCTTCCACGACGAGACGATGGGCAAGACGTTCTCGGTGGTCGATGTGCCGGCCGAGTTCCAGGACGCGTGCGAGCTCGCGCGTCACGAGGCCATCGAAGCGGCGGTCGAGCATGATGACGCGCTGATGGAGAAGTACCTCGCGGGTGAGGAGCTCTCCATGGACGAGATCCGTGGCGCGATCCGCAAGGCGACGATCGCGATGGAGTTCATCCCGGTGCTGTGCGGCGCGTCCTTCAAGAACAAGGGCGTGCAGGCGCTGCTCGACGCGGTGATCGACTATCTCCCGGCGCCGGTGGACGTGCCGGCGATTCAGGGGCATCTGCCGCATCACGACGAGACGATGATCGATGCGCCGATCAAGGACGACGCGCCGTTTGCCGCGCTTGCGTTCAAGATCGCGACCGATCCGTTCGTCGGAAAGCTGACGTTCTTCCGCGTGTACTCGGGCGTGCTCACCTCGGGCAGCTACGTCTACAACAGCACGAAGGACAAGCGCGAGCGCGTGGGGCGTCTGCTGCAGATGCACGCGAACAAGCGTGAGGAAATCGAGGAAGTGCGGGCCGGCGACATCGCCGCCGCGATCGGGCTCAAGGATACGCGCACGGGCGATACGCTCTGCACGGAAGACAACCCGATCATCCTCGAGGCGATGAAGTTCCCGGCCCCCGTCATCGACGTCGCGATCGAGCCGAAGACGAAGGCGGACCAGGACAAGCTGGCGATCGCGCTGCAGAAGCTGGCCGAAGAGGATCCGACGTTCCGCGTGCGTTCCGACGCCGAGACGGGGCAGACGATCATCGCCGGCATGGGCGAACTGCACCTCGAGATCATCGTCGATCGCATGATGCGCGAATTCAAGGTCGACGCGAACGTGGGTCGCCCGCAGGTGGCCTATCGCGAGACGATCAAGAAGCGCGTCGAGAAGATCGAAGGGAAGTTCATCCGTCAGTCGGGCGGTAAGGGGCAGTTCGGCCACGTGGTCATCAACATGGAACCGTCCGAGCAGGGACAGGGCTTCGTGTTCGAAGACAAGATCGTGGGTGGTGTCATTCCCCGTGAATACATCGGCCCGGTGGAACAGGGGATCAAGGAAGCGCTCGAAACGGGCGTGCTGGCGGGCTACCCCGTGGTCGACATCAAGGTGCAGCTGACCTTCGGTTCGTACCACGAAGTCGACTCGTCGGAAATGGCGTTCAAGATTGCCGGATCCATGGCGTTCAAGGAGGCGGCCCGTCAGGCCAGCCCCTGTCTGCTGGAGCCGGTGATGAAGGTCGAGGTCGTGAGCCCGGAAGCGTACATGGGTGACGTCCTCGGCGATCTCTCCTCGCGGCGCGGCAAGATTGGCGGCATGACGCAGCGGGGTGAGGCGCAGGTCATCTCGGCCACGGTGCCGCTGGCGGAGATGTTCGGCTACTCGACGCGTCTGCGCAGCATGTCGCAGGGGCGCGCGGTCTACTCGATGGAGTTCTCGCACTACGAAGAAGTGCCGAAGTCGAAGGCCGAAGAGATCATCAGCAAGGTGAAGGCGTAAGCCTCACCCCTCATTCACTACCCAAGCACAGACAGAA
>JBDKIJ010000335.1:0-3887 GCA_039797155.1 Gemmatimonadota bacterium
GAGGAGCTGGGCGGACGCTGTTGGGTCGAGGCGCCCACGAACGGAGCGGGCACGGAAGTGCGCCTTGAGCTCCCGGCCGCGCTGTTCGGAGCGGGTGGTTGACGGTGTCGGACCTGAGAGCGGAGCGCGTGGTTCTCGTGGTCGAGGATGATCCCATCGTTATCGATGAGACCCGTGAGGTGTTGTCCATTTTCCCTGACACGCACGTACTTGGCGCCGCTACGCTGCACGACGCGCGACGGTTGCTCCGACGACATCGTGCGCACCTGGCCATCATTGATCTCGCCTTGCCAGATGGCGATGGACTCGATCTCGTCGCGGAATTGTCCCAGGACGGCGACATGCACGGTCGACCACCGATCAGCTGCGTCGTGCGCACGGTCTTCGATGACGATGAACAGGTCCTGCGCGCTTTGGCGGCAGGCGCGCAGGGCTATCTCGTGAAGGGGGAATCCATCGCGCTGATCCGGTATCGCCTGGCCGCCGTGCTGCGTGGTGAACCGGTGGTATCCCCGTCCATCGCCCGACGGCTGCTGAAGGAGTTGGTCGGCCGCACCACGCGTGAGGCGCAACCGGATGCCGGTCCGGACGATCCGCTCACCTCGCGAGAGCGCGTGGTCCTCGAGCATATCGCCACGGGGATGACCGTGGAGGAGGTGGGGCGCGTGCTCGGGGTGTCCGGGAACACGGTTAAGACGCAGCTCAAGGGGATCTACCGCAAGCTCGGTGTCCGTTCACGCGCCGGCGTCATCACGGTCGCTCGCAATCGGGGGCTGTTGTAACCCTCGCCAATCACACGTTCGGGTGATGGTGAGCCGCGCCGTGCGATCGCACGTTCGGCGCATGACTGCCTCCTCCCGACTTGCGCGCTCGCTCCGTCAATCCGGACTCGTTGCGCTCACGCTGCTCGCCGCGTGTGGTAGCGACAGCACCTCGCCGGCCACGCCGGTGACCCCCGTCACGCCTGTCACCCCGACACCGGGCACGCTCGCCGTATCTGCGACGCCGAGCGCCGTCTCCATTGCGCAGGGACAATCGTCCACCGTGGCCCTCAGCATCACGCGAGGAGGCAGCTTCTCCGGCGCGGTGGATCTGGTCGTCGACGGGGCCCCCACTGGAGTGACCACCACCCTGTCCACCGCCTCGATCGCTGCCGGGAGCACCTCGGCCAATCTGGCGGTGCAGGTGGCGGCCACGCGCGCGGTGGGTGCGGTCACCCTCACCGTCCGCGCGCGCGGGACCGGCGTCACGGAAGCGACGGCTACCGTGACCGTCACCGTGACCGAGGCCCCGGTCACGCCGCCAACCGGTGGGATCACCCTGACCCGCAGTGGTGGCATGAGTATCACACAAGGCCAGTCTGGCACCGCCACGGTGACGCTCGCTCGTTCGGGTGGCTTCACGGGGGCGGTGGACCTCTCCGTCGAAGGGATCCCGAACGGGGTGACCGCCACGGTGTCGCCGACATCGCTCACGGGGAGCACCGTGACCGCAACCGTAACCGTGACGGCGTCGAGCAGCGCCGGCGTCGGCACCGATGGGGTCACGATTCGTGCACGCGGGACGGGCGTGGCGGATGCGACGGTGCTGGTGCCGGTGACGATCACCGCCGCACCGGCTGGCAGCTTCTCGCTCGCGGTGTCCGCAGCAACCACCACGATCGCTCCCGGGCAATCCGGATCGGTGACGATCACGGTCAACCGCCTCAATGGATTCACCGGTACCGTCGCGCTGACGACCGCCGCTCCGAGTGGCGTCACGGCGACGTTCCAACCCTCAAGCGTGACCGGGACATCATCGGTACTGACGCTCGCCGTGGCGTCCACCGTGGCGCCGGGCAACTACACCATCGGTATCGGTGGCACGGCGACGGGTGCGCCCAGCGCCAGTGCGCAACTCACGCTCACGGTGTCGACACCGCCAAGTGGCGGCAACATTGCCTGGACGTATTGCGGCACCGAGCGCCCCACCTTCTTCGCCATCCAGGATGGCACGGGGGCGTGGTCACGCGTTTCCGCCGGGACCGATGGCGTCTTCCGTTTCGACATCACACAGACGCGCGGCGCCGTGGCCACGGTGCAGTCCAATGGCACCGCGAATACGCTGAACGTCTACCATCTCACGCGCGACGAGATCGTGACGTACGGACAGCAGTTCTGCGATGACCCGGGGGCCCGCACGCTGTCAGGGACGATCGCTGGGGCCGCGTCGACCGATCTGGTGTTCGTCGGCTTCGGCAACCGCAGCGCGTCGGTGGTGCCCTCACAGTCCACGGCATGGACCCTCTCCAACGTGCAGGGCGGCACACGCGATCTGCTCGGCAGTCGGAGTGCGTTCTCGCTGTCAGGGCTGAGCGTCACCTACACGCTCTCGCAGATGATTCTCCGTCGCGGGATCAGCGTGACCGGTACCGCCTCCCAGCCGGTGCTGGATTTCGCCGGCAGTGAGGCATTCACGCCGGCATCGGCGAATCTGACCCTGACTAATGGTGGGGGGGAATTCATCTCGCTGATCACGCAATTCACGACGCGTGCTGGCACCACGGCATCGCTCGCCATCGATGCCAGCCCCACGAGCAGCACCGCGCGCACGTGGCGAGGGGTACCGAGCACGCGTGTACAGAGCGGCGATTTCCATACGCTGATTGCCTCCGCGACCCCGTCGCTGCAAAGCTCGCTGACGGGACGGCAGGTGACCCTGTATGCGGCCGCCGCGACGGATCGGACGATGACCTTTGGACCGGCGCTCGGTGCGGTGTCCACCGCGTCCGTGTCGGGTGGCGGCATGATCCGCCTCCGCTCGCAGTATACGATCCAGAGTCAGTACGATCGGTTCTACACGGTGCAATACCAGCAGACCGCCAATGGCCGCATCAATCAGCTGCATGTCTCGCGAGGGTATCTGCAGAACGCGTCCGCGTACGATGTGAGCATCCCCGACCTGTCCGGCGTTTCCGGTTGGCAAAGCACCTTCGGCTTGGCATCCGGTGTGGGTGTGACATGGACCTTTTCGGCGCAGGGGTGGACCGGAGGCACGAGTCTGACCAACTACGGCGATGGGAACGTCGTCCTGTCGGCGACGACCGGCGGGCAGATAACCCCCTGACCGCAGGAGGGCGAGGCTCGCCACGGCCCACCGGATCCGCTAGCTTTTCTCCCTCGCAGCAGTGCAGCGCGGCCACAAGCCGCGCTGCACGCGTTTTTGTCCCCTCCGGATGGCACTAGCATGCAGTCGCCGTTGCCCGCCGTGTCCCACGGCTCGTCGATGCCGCCGCATCGCGATTTCTTGAACATCGCCGACTTCTCGACGGCGGAAACCTTCGGGTTGCTCGCGCTCGCCGAACGGATGCGCACGGGGGCCTACGATCGTCGTCCGCTCGCCGGGAAGGCACTCGCGATGATCTTCATGAAGTCGTCGACGCGCACGCGTGTGTCGTTCGAAGTCGGTGCCACGCAGCTGGGGGGCACGGCGCACTTCCTGTCGCCGCGCGACGTGCAACTCGGACGCGGTGAGCCGATCGGCGATACGGCGCGCGTGCTGTCGCGCTACGTGCATGGCATCATGATCCGCACCTTCGCGCATCAGGATGTCATCGATCTCGCGTCGTTCGCGTCCGTCCCGGTCATCAACGGCCTGACCGATCTGTCGCACCCGTGCCAGATCCTCGCCGATGTGCTCACCATCCAGCAGCATCAGGGCGATATTCGCGGTAAGACCGTCGCATGGATCGGTGACGGCAACAACATGGCCAATTCCTGGATCGAGGCCGCGGCCCACCTCGGCTTCACGCTGCGGCTGTCCTGCCCGGAAGGCTACGATCCCGACGAGACGTTCCTGGCATGGGCGCGCACGCGCGGCGGTGATGTTCAGCTGTTGCGTGATCCGCG
>JBDKIJ010000336.1:0-11084 GCA_039797155.1 Gemmatimonadota bacterium
CACCAAACGGGCGTCATGCGTGGCGAGTGTCTCCGTGATCTGCGACACCCCGCCACCGACCTTCACCGCGAGCACGAAGATCACGACGGAGGCTACCGCCATCAGCGTCCCCTGGAACACATCGTTGTACACGCCGGCGAGGATGCCGCCGCTGACGGAGTAGGCCAACATCAGCAGCGCCCCCAGCCAGAGCGCCGGCGTGCGGGTGAGGCCAAGCACGGCCTCAAGCACCAGTCCCAGCGCGAGCACATTGGTGGCCGTATAGCCGATCACGGCAGCGAGAATCGCGACCCCCGCCATCCCCTGCACGGCGCGCGAATTGAACCGTGCCGCCAGCGCATCCGGAATGGTGAGAATCTCGCGGACCTCCGCGAGGAGACGCAGCCGCTTGCCGAGGACCCAGGCGGACATCGTGTTGGTGAGCGACGCGGGCAGCACGATGAACACCGCGCCAAGGCCAACCGAGTAGATGAGTCCCGGCCCACCGATGAACGCGAAGCCGGAGAGCGTCGCGGCCATGGACGCCATCCCCATCGTGACCACACCGAGTCCGCCACCGGCGACGAAGAAGTCACGCGCACTCCGGGTACGGCGCGTGGCCCATATGCTGATCGCCAGCACCACGGCGACATACAGTCCCATCGCAAGGAGCATCATGCGCGGCGCCGCGCCTCACGGATGCGCGTGAGGGTCGAGGCGGACAGCTGATCCTCGCTGAAGGTGACGGCATACAGCACCGGGAGCAGCAGCAAGGGCACCACGCCGACGGCAAGCAGGACCACCACCGTGGCACGTGGCGCCGGGCCGATGGATCCCATGAGCGCGAACGGCCCGGGGACGGCCAACGCGAGTCCCCCCGCCACCACGGCATGCACCACAACCAACATCACCCGGAGGGCCATCCGCGCGCGTGGACCAATCGCGAGGATCGTAAGCCCTGCTGTCGCGGTCGGAACCGCCAACGCGAGCAGCACGGCGGCCCACGATGTGCCGCGCCCGGTCACCGCCGCCGCATAGGCAACCACCAGCCCGAGCAGGCCGGCGAGCAGACACCACCACCCAAGTCGCGCACCGGCTACCGGGCGCGACACTTGCGGCCGCTCAATCACTTTTCCTCGGACACCATCACGATGAGACAGCGATGGCGCGGCCCCTTACCACCCGAGAACGATCGCGAAGACCAGCGGCGCGACGATGCTGGCGTCCGACTCGATGATGTACTTCGGCGTCTCGATCCCGAGCTTGCCCCACGTGATCTTCTCGTTCGGCACCGCACCCGAGTACGACCCGTACGACGTGGTGGAATCGCTGATCTGGCAGAAGTAACCCCAGAGCGGCACGTCGGTCCGCTGCAGATCCTGATGCAGCATCGGCACGACGCAGATCGGGAAGTCGCCGGCAATGCCGCCACCGATCTGGAAGAAGCCGAGCGAGGCCGTCTTCGTGAGTTCGGTGTAGAAATCGGCGAGGTACATCATGTACTCGATGCCGCTGCGCACCGTGTGCACGTTCTTGATGTTGCCATCGATCACGTGCGACGCGAAGATATTGCCGGTCGTCGAGTCTTCCCAGCCGGGGACGATGATCGGGATGTTCTTCTGCGCGGCCGCAAGCATCCACGAGTTCTTCGGATCGATCTGATAGAACTCCTCGAGCTTGCCGCTCAGCAGAATGCGGTACATGAACTCGTGCGGGAAGTAGCGCTCGCCCGCCTGATCGGCCGCCTGCCACTCCTCGAGCACCGCCTTCTCAATGCGCCGGATTGCCTCGGCTTCCGGAATGCAGGTGTCGGTCACGCGATTGAAGTGCTTATCGAGCAGCTTCTGCTCGTCGTGCGGCGTCAGGTCGCGGTAATTCGGCACCCGCTCGTAGTGATCGTGCGCGACGAGGTTGTAGATGTCTTCCTCGAGATTCGCACCCGTGCAGGTGATGGCGTGCACCTTGTCCTGCCGGATCATCTCGGCCAGTGACAGCCCCAGTTCCGCCGTGCTCATCGCACCAGCCAGCGTGACCATCATCTTGCCACCCTGTTCCAGGTGACGGTTGTACCCATCCGCCGCATCAATCAGGGCAGCGGCGTTGAAATGGCGATAGTGATGCCGCAGAAACGCCGTGACCGGCGCAGACGTGGACGAAGCCATGGAAGTCGGAGGCTGGAGCGTCAAAAGCCCGGCGCAGCACACGCGCCGATACAAGCCGTAAAACTTAACGCGAACCGCCCCGCGGTCGCAGGGCATACCAGAGCAGCGCGCCCATGAGCAGGACGGCCATCGCTCCGCCTCGGAGTGCCACACCACCACCAACCACGACCGCCACCACCACAAGTAGCGCCAGCCCCAGCGACGAATCGGCGGGACGCTCGGTGTCGCCATCCCATGAGGCGGCAGCGCGAGCCGCCCCCCACCCGCGCCCTTCCCCTTCGGCGCCGACGACACCCGTCACGCTTTCAGACGTCGGGGCCCCCGGCACACGCGACGCCAAAACCCGCCAGGCTTCGTCAGGACCCAGCACGGGCAGCTCCCCCTGCCCCTCCAATTGCGCGGTCAACGCCGCGCCCTCGGCCATGGCGGCCCGGATCGCCCGGTCCTGCACCGTCTCGCGCAACAGGCCAAGCCCAAAGCGCAACGGCACGAGCGCGCCATCGTCATCTTCGCCTTGCACGTGCGGACCCCGAGTGCCTCCATCGCCGCGCGATGCGCTGCGCGATTCGCTGCGCACCTCGGCGCGTGCCTCACCCTGTGACTCCTGCACCGCGGCGAAGGCGCGGTCACCGTCGAACATGGCCCCGTCGCCGAGACGCGGCCCGCTGACGAGCGCCTCCAGCAGGCGACGGACGGCCGGCGACGCCGCATCGCCACCACGCTTGAGCGCGCGCGCCGCATCATCGATCCGTCCATCTCGCAGGAGCGGCACCAACTGCGCCAGCAAGACGCCGGGCTGCCGCGCCCCGGGTTCCCCACCGGTCAGGACGGCGATGAGCCCAACGAGCACGGAGCGCGCCGCATGCGCCTGCTCCGGTGCGGCCACCGTCGCCATCGTCCCGCCGCCAGAGAACGCGCGCATCAGCACGCGCGCCTCCTGGACCACCGACTCCCCCCGCTTGACCGGGAGCGACGCACCGAGCCCACGGAAGATGGTGTCCGTGATATCGGTGAAGGTCGGGTCACCGGCCGAACCGGAGGTCTCGCCCACGGACACCGCGCGCGCCTGCTGGCGCACACGCTCCGCCGCCTCACGCCGCACCGTATCGCGCGCCCACTCGGTGGCCGGATGCGCACCGAATTCGCGCTGCAGTCGACGCACGCCATCATCGGCCGCTTCGCCGCGCCCGGCCCGTGCGTTGAGGACCGCGCGCTGTGCCAAGAGGACCGGTTCATCCGGCGCTTCGTCGAGGGCGGGGAGCAGGGCCTCACGGGCGCCGCCCACATCGCCTTGCACCGCCCGCGCGACCGATTGCGCCAACCGCAAGGCCAGCGACGTCGGCTGCTGCTGCAAGGCCTCACCCGCGACACGGTCCCCATCCTCGGGCATCCCCATGACCGTGAGCGCCCCGGAGCGGAGGTACCACGCTTCCTCACTCGTATCGGCACGCTGCCAGATCGCGTCGAGTGAGGCGAGCGCCTCGGATGGCTGTTTACGAACGAGCGACCCCCGCGCCTGTTGCAGGCCCTGCTCCACTTCCCCGGCGCTCACGGCCACGCGCGTCAGCAGCTCGTCGCGCGTGAGGACGACCTCGCGTGCATCAACGCCACTGCGTCCGAGCGGCACGACCTCGGGATCGCCAAGGGTCTCCGGTGCGGCGGGTGCCACCCCCGGGAGTGGCGGCAGCGCCTCGATCGCGTCGAGAGGAACCGCATTCGGGACCGGGAACGGCGCCGAGGTCGACGCAGCTGGGGCCGTCAACGGGGCCGCCGTGGGCGACGTAGCGAGCGAGGTCTGGATCGACGTCGGCAGACCACGCGCGCCGACGCGCGTGATGTCAGTGGACATGCGACCCGATCAGCCGCCGACCACGATCAGACGAGCGCCTCCACAAGCGCGACTTCCTCATTCTCGCGGACGTAGCTGCCGATGTCCGCGATCCAGCGGTAGGCGTTGCCTTCGCGATCGAGTACGATCTGCCGGCGCGTGGCACTGTGCTCGTAGAGGCGCAGCTCGCCGACGTCAGCCGGTCCGCTGACGAAGCCGTTGAACCAGAACGCCGCGGTAGCGTCGACTGCCGTCGCACCGAAGACCGCCGCCAGCGCACGCTGGAGCGGGTACCAATCGGCCGGTCGATAAGGAGGGAAGATGTCGTCGTTGGACATGCAAGGGGTCGTTGCCACAGGGACGCACGACCGTGATTGGAGTCACGAATCATCACACCACTGGACCCACTCGTTAACCGAGGCGCGACCGGCGTCACGATGCGTCGCCGAGGCGTCACGAAGTCCGCGGGAGGACCCGCGCGGCGAACCCTTCGACCGCGCGCAACGCCGCCTCCGCCTCCGGCATCACCGCCGAAAAGAACTGCCACACGTGCGGGACGTGGGTCCAGAGTTGCAGCGTCACGTCGACCCCCTGTGCACGCGCACGGTCGGCGACCCGAATCGCATCGTCCCGGAGCACTTCCTCTGTCGAGGCTTGAATGAGCAGCGGCGGGAGCCCCGCGAATGATCCGTAGAGCGGCGAGATCCCTGGCGTCTGCGGGTCATGGGTACCGGCATAGAGCGGTGCCGCACGCCGAATCGTGTCGGCGGCAAACATCGCGCAGCGTGCGCTGTTTGCCTCGACGGAAGCGCCGGTCACCGCCAGATCGGTCCACGGGCTGAAGGTGACGATACCGGCCGGCATCGGGAGCCCACGGTCACGCACCCGCTGCATCAGCGCCAACGCCAGCCCCCCGCCCGCCGAATCGCCGGCCACGAGGAGCCGGTCCGGGGCCACGGTCGGTTGTGACAGCAGGAACTGATAGGCCGCGAACGCGTCCTCCAATGCCGCCGGATACGGATGCTCCGGCGCCAGCCGATACCGAGGGACCCATGCCGTCACCCCAAGGCGGCGGACCAGCGAGCCGACCAGCGACCGATGCGTCTCCGGCGAACAGGCGATGTAGCCGCCGCCATGCAAATAGAGCAGCGTGCCGGCGTCAGGGGCGCCGCCGGGCGCGTGCAGCACTTCGCCCCCGGGCCATCCGGACGCCGCGGGGCGATCGTGATACACCGCCCCCGTGGCGCGGGCCATCCAGCGCCGCACCGGGCGCGGCTGCCCCATCTGCTTCCGTACCCACGCCACGTCGATGGGCGCATGCGCGTACGGGCGCATCCGGGCACGAACGAGCGCATACACCACGCGACTCTGCCAGCTCGACGGCGGCGTAGCATGATCCCTGCACGGGACGGAAGCCCGGCAGTGCGGACACGTCTCAATCACCATGGTTCAATGATACTCGTCACCGGCGCAATGGGTCGAATCGGGAGTGCCACCGTGCGGGCACTCCACCGGCGTGGTCTCCCCGTCCGCGCCATGATCCCGGCACAACGGCGCGTGCCCTGGCTGGCAGAGCTGGGTGTCGACCTCATCGAAGGGGAGTACGATGATGGACGTCGTCTTGAGCAGGCGCTCGCCGGCGTACAAACCGCCATCCTGATTGCCCGTCCCGTGGCCGAGCAGGTGATTGCCCAGGAACGCGTCATTGATGCCTGCGTGGCGGCCGGTGTTGGGCGGGTGGTGAAGTTCTCGGTGGCCGATGCGGCACCGGATGCTGTGGCGGAATCCGCCCGTCGGCACTGGCGAGCGGAACAGCATCTCCACCACGCCGAGTGCGATGGCCTCGTCGTGCGCAGTGTGCGTCTGATGCAGGACCTGCTGCATCAGGTGCCGCTGCTGCTCTCGCAGCGGATGCTGGTCGGCTGCCAGGGCGATGGGGCGGTCGCCGACGTCGATGCGACCGATGTGGGAGAGGTGCTGGCCGGACTCGCGACCTCCTCGGACTGGCCCACGTCGCCGGTCCTGGTCACCGGCCCAACGGCGATGACCCGTGAGCAGATGACGCGCATCCTTTCCGATGCGATGGGGCACGCGCTGCACTACGTCCCCTGCACCCCCCTCGAGCTGACCCAGACCCTGATGGCCTCCGGGCTTCCGCGATGGCAGGTACAGGATCTGGTGCACTTTGAGATGGCGGCGCGGGACGGCGTCCATGCCCAAGTCACGGATGCCGTCGCCCAGTGGAGCGGCCGGCGAGCCCGACCGTTCGTGGATTTCGCGAACGAACTCGCGCAGGCGCTGCGATTCGCTGCCGGACCAACGACAACGGCGCGAACGGTCAAACCGCTCGCGCCGCATTGATGTCGCGCGGGTCGCGTCCGATCGGATCAGACGCTGACCTGCTTCTCCACGCGATCGCGGTAATGCCGGCTCAACCGCAGCCGCGTCCCATCTTCGAGGAGCACCACATAGTCCCCGGAGAACCACTGCTGCATCTCGCGCACCCGATTCAGGTTCACGATGGTGGAGCGGTGAATCCGGGCGAACATCTGCGGATCGAGCGTATCTTCGAGATAGCTGATGCGCTCGCGGATGATGTGGACGGTCTGCCCCACGTGCAGGCGCACATAGTTGCGATCCGCCTCGATCCAGTCGATTTCCGCGGTCTTCACGAAGAACATGCGCCCATCCTGCTTCACCAGGATGCGACTGGCATAGCGGCCCCCATCAATGGCGACCGGCGAATTCGCGGCCGGCATCACGGAGGAGGTCGGAGCGGCCGCCCCCGCGGGGACCGGTGTGCCATCCGCCAGACGACGCACCGTATCGAGCAACGCGCCGAGCCGCTCGGCCGCCATCGCGTTGGCCCGCTGCGTCCTCGCCCTGGCGAACGCCGCGCGGAAGCGGTCTTCGTCCACCGGCTTGAGTACGTAATCGACGGCATGGACGTCGAACGCCCGCTGCGCGTGCTCATCGTAGGCCGTCACGAACAGCACCATGGGCGCGGGGCCATCCGCCAGTTCGCGCAACACCCCGAAGCCATCGAGCCCGGGCATCTGCACGTCGAGACAGACGAGATCGGGGTTGGTGGACCGGATCAGCTCCACCGCGTGCGGAC
Organism: Gemmatimonadota bacterium; assembly: GCA_039797155.1. Classification (GTDB taxonomy): domain Bacteria; phylum Gemmatimonadota; class Gemmatimonadetes; order Gemmatimonadales; family Gemmatimonadaceae; genus Gemmatimonas. The sequence goes on from JBDKIJ010000336.1 coordinate 7,088, forward strand.
CGCTCTCGGCCTCGCCCACGATCTCGACGTCCTGCTCATGCTGCAACATTCGACGAATGCGCTGACGGGCCAGCGCCTCGTCATCCACAATCAAGACTCGCACACGCACCATCTCCCCTCCGACCGAACGAAGCGGTCCTCTCACACGACGCCGGGAGGTGCGGCGTCATGCCGGACTCGCTTCGCAACGCCGCCGCATCCAGCCACGTCGCCAGATCGAGCGGGCCCTGCGTTCCCGTAACTCGTGTGTTCCCGAGTACGGTGCGGCGCGCATCCGTGGCATGCGGCGTCGCATGTGATAAACATACTCCGATGTCGCGGCGCACGAAACAGTGTGCGCACCGATCGTGGAGCAGCGAGGGACTCGCGCGGAAAACGTGCGGGACCAGCGCCGTTCGTCCCTACCCGTACCGAGTCGGCCTCCCATGACGAATGCGCACACGCCGGTCACCTTGGCGGATGAGGGCGTACACCCGCGTCGCTTGCGTCGCCTGTTGTTCGCCCTGATCTGGATCGTCCCGGCCATGCTGGCCGCAACCCAAATGTCGCTGGTCGGTGACGAGTCCGGCTCCCCGTACGACTTCGTCACGGCGCTGCGCTGGCAGGGCTCGGCGTGGATGCTCTGGGCCCTGTGGGCACAGCTCATCCTGTGGCTCGTGGATCGCGTGCGACTCGACAGCACCCCGCTCCGGGTCTGGCTGGTGATTCACGCGACTGGTACGGCGCTCGTCTGCATTGCGAATGTCCTCGCAATGGCTGCGCTCGAGTTCGCGTTCAGCCGAATGCTCCGGAACAGCACGTATCCGGATGCCGTCGAACTCGTCATCGCCAACCACCTCGACGTGCAGGTCGTCCTGTACTGGGCGGTTCTCGGCGCCGCGTACATGGTGGAATTCGGACGCCGCTATCGGGAACGCGATCGCACGGTCACGGCGCTTGAGCAGCAGCTCGGCCGCACGCAGCTGGAAGCGCTCCGCATGCAGCTCAATCCGCATTTCCTCTTCAATGCGCTCAATTCCGTCGCCGAGCTGATGGAAGACGACGTCAAGGAAGCCCAGCGCATGCTGATTCGCGTGAGCGATCTGCTCCGCCTCTCATTGCGCAGCGCGATGCAGTCCCTGCTCCCGCTGTGGCAGGAAATCGAGCTGGTCGAGCTGTACCTGCGCATTGCCCGCGTTCGGTATGGCGCCGGCCTCGAGGTCGACATCAACGTGGATCCCTCCACCGTCGACCTGCCGATCCCCAGTTTCCTTCTGCAACCGCTGGTGGAAAATGCGCTCAAGCATGGGTTGGCACCCGGACGGCCAGACCAGCGCATTACCGTCTCCGTGGCCCGACAGGGAGGGATGCTCGAAATCCTCGTCGAGGATAATGGCCGCGGGCTCGATGGCCTGCTTACCACCAGCGGGCGATTCCTCGCTGTGCCCTCGGTGGACGGACTCGGGATCGGCCTCACCAACACGCGCTCACGGCTCGCCATGCTGTACGGGGATCGCTACGCGTTTCGCATGAGCAACCTGCCCTCCGGCGGGTGTCGCGTCGAACTGCGCCTCCCCATCGAGTCGAATGGATAGCGCCCCCCCGGTATTACCTTCGATCCATGTCGCTCGCCCGGTATCTCGCCAGACTCGGCTACGGCTCGCGCCGGGAAATGGAGCGTCGGCTACGGCTGGGTGACATTACACACGTCGATGGCACCCGATTGACGGATGCGGCGTCCTGTGCTCACCACGAGCTGCGCATCGGTGGGGAGCCGCTGGACCCGCCGCCGGGCGTCGTCATTCTGCTGCATAAGCCGGTTGGCTACGTCTGTTCAACACAAGATCGCCCACCGCTTGTGTACGACCTGCTCCCGCCACGATTCCCGCATCGGACACCGGTCATGGCCACCGTCGGTCGACTGGACGCGGACACGTCTGGGCTCCTCCTCCTGACGGACGATGGCGACCTCAACCACCGCCTGAGTTCGCCACGTCACCATGTCCCCAAGACCTACCGCGTCGAGTTGGCCGAGCCGCTCCGGGGAGATGAGGGGGCATCATTTGGAAGTGGAACCCTGCGCTTGCAGGGCGAGGCCACGCCGCTCAAGCCGGCCGATTTGCTGGTCGTAAGTGATCGGCTCGCGGAATTGACGATTCATGAAGGCCGGTACCATCAGGTGCGACGGATGTTTGCCGCCGTTGGGAACCACGTCGCAGCGCTCACACGCATCGCACTCGGCCCACTGACGCTCGGGACCATGCCGCCAGGGAGTTGGCGCGTTTTGACGCCGGAAGAAGTCGATCGGCTCAGACAACCACCTCCAGCGCCTCCTAATACGCCGTCGTCAAACCCAGAACGTACTGTTTGACGATCAACTGACGCGGCAACGGCACGTTTGGCCCCAATGAGCACTCACGTTTCGGCCACCACATTTCGATTGGTACTCCTCGGTGTCCCTGAACTCCGCCCAGCGGGGGATGGGGAGCCGAGCAACCGATTGCTCGGTCCGGGAAAACCGTTGGTGTTGCTGGCGAGACTCTGCCTCGAACCGGGCGGCATGTCGCGGGACCAGCTTGCGGCATTTCTGTGGCCGGACATCCCCGAGGCGCGTGCTCGCGCATCGTCCAGGCAGGCCTTGCACGTGCTCCGACAGGTCTTGGGAGCGGACGTGGTGATCGGCGATCGGCAGCGCGTACGGATGGCGATGCCGATCGCCTGCGATGTCCAGGAGTTTCTGGAAGCGGCCGAGGCCGGTGAGGATGCACGGACGGTCTCCCTGTACCGTGGACCGTTTCTGGCCGAACAATCACTGGCCGACGCCAACGAGGCGGAAGAGTGGATCGCTGCGGAGCGGCGCCGTCTTTCGCGCCTGTTCGTCCGCGCCGGCACACGACTCGTCCAGGCCTATCGGAACGACGGTGAGTGGGAACGCGCCCTGCCTGTGGCGCGTCGCCTGCGCGATGAGGCACCGGAAGAGCTGGGGCACTGGCAGTTGCTCCTCGAGACGCTGGCTGACGGGGGAGACCGCGATGCCCTCGATTTCGAGATCGCGGCGCTCCGGGCGCGGGCCGATGTGGGGCAGCTGAACACGAGACACGCGACACGTGATGCGCAGCGGTTGACCGAATGGTTCCTTGACCTGTCGGCGCCTGCGCCCCAGTGCCAAGAGTCGGAGCGCCCGCATCAGGGGTGGCGGGGCCGCTTCGTCGGGCGTCGACAGGAGCTGCGTCGCCTGCACGAGCTGTGGGCGCAGGTGACCAGCACCCATCATGGACAACGCCTGGTCGTGAGCGGCCACGCTGGCGTCGGGAAGAGCCGACTGCTCGCGGAGTTTTCGCGACGGCCGCAAGTCGAGGGAGCGACGGTCCTCTGGATACAGGCGAAGCGCGGAGGACGCGCCGATCGCCATGGGTTTCTGGCGGATGTGGTAGCCCTGCTGACGGCGCAACCCGGATCGATCGGCATCATGCAGGAATCGGCCGCGGCCCTCGTTGGGCTGGTGCCGTCGCTGGCCTCTGTCTTCCCGGGTGTCGCATGGCGAGAGCAATTGCGGGATCGGCAGCATCTCGTGCATGCCGTGCGCGATCTGCTCGCCACACTTGCTGATGAACGTGCGCTCCTGCTCGTGCTGGACGATACCCATCGCGCGGATGACGAATCGCTCGCCGTGCTCGATGCCGTCACGAGCCGGCTGGATGGACTCTCCGTGATGATTGTGGCGGCCTCACGGCCTCGGGCGGTTCGTGCGGCCGAGTCGTGGGAGCAGCTGGATCTTGGTCCGCTCGACCGGGACCAGCTCGGGGCGCTGGTTGGCGATCTGGAAGGCACACCGATCGCCCCATCACTCGTGGATGTGCTCACTCAGGTCACGGGCGGACTCCCGCTGCAGGTCCTGCAGGCGCTGCGTCTGATGGCGGCGCGCGGCCTCGCGGTGCGTTCGCAGGGCGCATGGACACTCGCCCCAGACGGGGGTGAATCGCCGATGCTCTCCGTGCGAGATCTGGTGCAAGCCACG
>JBDKIJ010000337.1:0-6627 GCA_039797155.1 Gemmatimonadota bacterium
GTCCACGCCCGGGTGACGGTCGCCCGCCCGTCGGACGACGCCGAGACGAATGCCATCGCTGCCCAGTTGTCGAAGGTGGTCGGCAAGCAGGTGGTGCCCCACCTCTCGGTGGACCCGACGATCCTTGGTGGTGTTGTGGTGCGGATCGGCGACACCGTGATGGATGGGTCGGTGCGCCGCAAGCTGGCGCTCCTGCGCCGTCGCATGGGGTCGGTCCGCGCCTGAGCACGACGGTTCTCCTCGAAACAACAAGCGGCGACGCCCCTCCCCGGGAGCGTCGCCGTTCTGCATTTTGGTGCCGTATGGCGAGATCGTGCCGGCGACGTGGCCGGCGGTCTTCTCGGTGAAGGGTATTCACCGGTTCTCCTGTGGAGCATGGAATGAAGGTCATCATCCCGTTGGCGGGGAAGGGCACGCGGCTCCGTCCGCACACGCACGTCGTTCCCAAGCCGATGTTGAAGGTCGCCGGGCGCCCCGTGATGAGTTACGTCATGGACGACGTCATGAAGCTCGGCAATGTCGAGCAGGTCGTGTACATCACCGGCCATCTCAAGGACAAGGTCGAGGCGTATGCGCGCGGCGCGTATCCGATCCCCAGTGTCTTCGTGGAGCAGGCGGTGCAGGATGGAACCGCCGGCGCCGTGGCGCTGGCGAAGCCATACGTCGATCAGCCGGTGCTGATCATTTTCGTCGACACGATCTTCGATGCCGATCTGTCCATCGTGAAGGATTCCGATGCCGACGGTATCATCTGGACGAAGGAGGTCGAGGACTATCAGCGCTTCGGCGTGGTCGTCACCGATGCGGACGGGCATATGGCGAAGATTGTCGAGAAGCCGAAGGAGCCCATTTCCAAGCGCGCGAATATCGGCCTGTACTACATCCGGAATTGGCAGCTGTTGTACGAAGGCATCGCCCATGTCCTGACCACGGCCCCCAACAAGGGGGAGTGGTATCTCACGGATGCGTTCCAGTACATGATCGACAAGGGCGCCAAGATCAAAGTTGTCGATGTGGATGGCTGGTATGATGCCGGGCAGTTGGAGACGCTGCTCGATACCAACCGGGTGATGCTTGAGAAGGGGCGCGCTCGGCGCCCCGCCACCCTTGGCGAAGGTGCGACCATCATCGATCCGGTGTACATCGAGGAAGGGTGCACCATCGAACATGCCACTATTGGCCCCAATGTGTCGCTGGGGGCCGGGAGCGTGGTGCGCCATGCCACCGTCCGCGATACCGTCGCAGGCAATCAGGTCACCATTACGCAGGCCCACCTTCACGATGCCTTCCTCGGAGACCATGTGGTGGTCGAGGGCGTATCGGGACGCATGACGGTGGGTGATCACTCTGAAATCCGAGGCGAGGCATGAGCGAGTCGTCGAATGGGCTATCCCGTCGTGAGCTGTTGACCGGCGCGGCCGCGGCGGCAGCGGCCGCCGCGATCACCGGATCACCGGCCCGCTTGCTGGCTGATGAATGGCGGGTGGATCTCACGCCGCCGGTTCCTGGTGGCAATGGGTCGATGCTGGGCGTCCCATTCGAAAAGCACGAGACGGTGCGCATCGCCATTGTCGGAACGGGGCTCCGTGGCCGTTCGACGCTGAATGAACTGCTGTCGCTCCCCGGCGTGGAGATCACCGCGCTGGCCGACATCGCGCCGGAGAAGGCGCAGCGCGCCGCCGCGATGGTGACGAAGGCTGGCAAGAAGGAGCCGGCGCTGTATACGAACGGCGAGCGCGATTTCGAGCGCTTGGTCGAGCGCAATGATGTCGACTTCGTGTACACGGCGACGCCCTGGCAGTGGCACACGCCGGTGATGCTGGCCGCGATGCGTGCCGGCAAACACTGCGGTAGCGAAGTACCGATTGCGCTCACTACCGATGAATGCTGGGAGTTGGTGGATACGTCGGAACGGACGAAGCGCCACTGCCTCATGATGGAGAACTGCTGCTACGGCAATAGTGAGCTCACGGTGCTCCGGATGGTGCGCGAGGGGGTCTTCGGCACGCTGCTGCATGCCGAGGCCGCGTATCTGCACGACCTGCGCAAGATCCTCTTCGAGAATCGTGACGAAGGGTTGTGGCGCCGCTTTCCGCACACCGAGCACGACACGAATCTGTACCCGACGCATGGGCTGGGCCCGGTGGCGCAGTACCTTGGGATTCATCGCGGTGACAAGTTCGAATTCGTCGTCTCCATGTCGTCGCCGGAGGCAGGGCTCACGGAGTGGCGGGAACAGACGGAACCGAAGGACAGCCCGAAGTGGAAGGAACGCTATCGGGCCGGCGACATGAATACGTCGCTGATCAAGACGGCGAAGGGGCGCACCATCCTGCTGCAGCATGATGTGGTCAATCCGCGGCCGTATTCGCGCCTCAACAACCTGCAGGGCTCGAAGGCCGTCTTCAACGACTATCCGGCTCGGCTCTACATCGACGGGGCACCGGGTGGCGAGCGCTGGACGCCGCTTTCGGAGTTCAAGGCCAAGTACGAGCATCCGCTGTGGCGTGACCTCGGCGAGAAGGCCCGCAGCAGCGGGCACGGCGGCATGGACTACATCATGGCCTATCGTCTGGTCCAGTGTCTTCGCGAGGGGCTCGCGCCCGACTTTGACGTCTATGATGCCGCGGCGTGGAGTGTGCCGTATGCGCTCTGCGAGGAATCGATCCGCAAGGGCAGTGCGCCGGTGAAGTTCCCCGACTTCACCCGTGGCGCGTGGCGGAACTCGACGGCGCCGCAGGGGCCGAACACCACCGGCTAAGTCTCGTTGCCACGCTGCGCATTTCTGTTCACATGATTCGTACGGCGGCCATCCTCGCCCGCGGGCTCGGCACGCGTATGCGGCGAGTCGACGAGACGGCGTCTCTCGATGCCTCGCAGGCTGCGGCAGCAGAGACGGGCATGAAAGGGATGATCCCGATCAAGCGGCCGTTCCTCGATTACCTCATCTCGGCCCTCGCCGATGCCGGGATCGAGGAGGTCGTGCTGGTCATCGGCCCGGAGCATACCGGTGTTCAACGGTATTTCACCGCGGAGTCACCGCCGACGCGGGTGCGGATGCGCTTCGCCATTCAGCATGAGCCGCTGGGAACGGCCAATGCCGTTGTGGCTGCGGCCGAAGTTATCGGCGAGGCGCCGTTTCTCGTCCTCAATGCCGACAACTACTATCCGATCGCCGCGTACACGGCGCTCGCAGCCGAGGAACAGGCGGGAGTGGTCGCGTTTGATCGGGATGCACTCGTACGCGATGGGAATATCGATGCGGAACGCGTGCGTGCCTTTGCCGTGCTCGAGATCGTGGATGGCCAGCTGCAAGGGATCATCGAAAAGCCCGGTGCGTCGCTGGATCTGTCGAGCCCGGCGGCCCGGTGGGTGGGGATGAATGTGTGGGCGATCACACCGCCGCTCGTCGACGCCAGTCGACGGGTGCCGGTATCGGCGCGTGGCGAATTAGAATTGCCGGAGGCGGTCGCACTGGCGATTCGGGAAGGGGTTCCCGTGCGCGCGCTACCAATGGCGGCGGGGGTTTTGGATTTGTCCCGTCGTAGTGATATCGCCGCGGTCACTGCGCGCTTGGCCTCGATCGATCCTATCCCGTGAGCGCCCATCTCGACGAGGTGCTGCTGCGGCAATCGCTCGATGCCGCGGGGTTCACCGAGGTGGCTGCTGCTCGGTACCGGTCGCTGTTGGACGAGGCGCATGAGGCGCTCGATGCCGGTGGCGTCGGGCGCGATGGTCGTCGCGCGTGGATCGCCCCGGGGCGTATCGAGGTGCTGGGCAAGCATGTCGATTATGCAGGCGGTCGATCGCTCTTGTGTACGGTCGAGCGCGGTATCGTCATGGTGGTACGCCCGCGTAACGATGGCGTGGTGACCGTTCGTGATGCGCGACGTCGTGAAGTCCTCACGTTGCCGGTTCATGCGCTGCCCAAGAAGGGCCAGGTGCCGTGGTCGGTGTATCCGCGCACGGTGATCCAACGCCTTGTCCACAACTTCGGTGACGCGGTGCGAGGGGCGGATATCGCGCTCGCGAGCAATCTCCCGCCGGCTGCCGGTGTTTCGAGTTCGAGCGCGCTGACCGTTGGATTGACGAGCGCACTGACGGCCATCAGTGACATCAACGCATTGCCGGCGTGGCGCACCACGATCACGGATCGTGCAGCCTTTGCCGGCTATGTCGGTGCGCTGGAAAACGGCACCACGTTTGGTGCGCTGACCGGCGAGCGTGGGGTGGGGACCATGGGCGGCGCACAGGATCAGACGGCGATTCTGTGCAGCGCTCCCGGGCGCCTCGATGTCTTTGCGTGGGCGCCGGTACGCCATGAGCGATCGGTGCCATGGCCTGCGACCCACTGTTTCGTGGTCGGGGTCAGCGGGGTGATTGCTGCGAAGACGGGGAGCGCGAAGGAGCGATACAACCGCGCGGCGCGAACGGCGCACCATCTCGTGGCTGCGTGGAATGTCGGCGCCGGGATGCCGGCACCAGCCCGGACGCTGCGTGAGGTATTCGAGCAGGCGGCTTTTCAGGCCGGGCCCGATGGCGTCGTGGGTGAAGTCCCCGCATCCCTGATCGATTTCGCGCGGCGAAGCGCGACTGACGAGTTCAGCGCCCACCATCTGGTCGCGCGTCTGGAACAGTTCTTCGATGAGACGTACGCACTCGTTCCCGGTGCTGCGGAGGCGCTCAATCGTGGGGATGTCGCAGCCTTCGGTGCCGTGGTGGATCGATCACAGGCGGGTGCCGAGCGGGCGCTGGAGAATCAAATTGCCGAGACGGTGCATCTGCAGCGCTATGCCCGCGAGTTGGGTGCAAATGCCGCGAGCGCGTTCGGCGCGGGATTCGGTGGCAGCGTATGGGCCATGATCTCCCGCGATGACGCCGAGACGTTCATGGGGCGATGGCGTGATCGCTATCAGCGGGTGCACCCCAAAGCCGCGGCGCGCGCCACATTTTTCGTGACGTCACCGAGTCCGCCGGCTTTCGAAGTCGTCGACGCGTGAGTTGGCGTCCGTCGCGGAATGTTCGCGCGCTGGCCGCGGTCAGCTTCTTCACCGACGTCTCCAGCGAAATCATCGCCCCGCTCCTGCCACTGTTTCTCACGTCGCAGTTGGGGGCATCGGCCCGACTGATCGGCGCCATTGAAGGTGGCGCGGATGCGGTGGCGGCGTTGGTCAAGCTGGGGAGCGGATGGTGGTCGGATCGTCTGCGACGCCGGAAGCCACTGATTGTATTTGGCTATGCCTTGGCCTCAATCGTCCGTCCGCTGGTGGCGATAACGACGAGTGCGGGGCAGGTGCTTGCCATTCGTCTGGTGGATCGCGTCGGGAAAGGCATCCGCGGTGCGCCGCGTGATGCGATGATCGCCGCCTCCACTCCTGCGCAGGAGCGGGGGCGCGCGTTCGGCTTTCATCGCGCGGCCGATCATGCCGGCGCCGCGGTCGGGCCGTTGCTCGCGTGGATCGCGCTGCAGTGGTTGGATATCCCGCTGCGTCAGCTGTTCTGGTTGGCGGTGATTCCCGGCGCACTGGCGGTGTTGGTGGCGGTCCTGGCGGTTCGCGAGCCGGATCCGAATGCGGCGGAATCACCCGTTACACCGACGCTGGTGGTGAAGTCCCAGCAGGTGGCGTCGCATGCCTCGCAACCGGTTGCGGAGTCGCTCCCCATGCCGTTCTGGTGGACGCTCGGCGCGATCGTGCTCTTCACGTTGGGGAACTCTACCGATGCGTTCCTGCTTTTGCGCGCGTCGTCACTTGGCGTGCCGGTGTCGCAGGTGCCGCTGCTCTGGCTGCTCCTGCACGTGGTGAAGAGTGCGACGAGCCAATGGGGTGGGGCGCGCGGCGATCGCGTGGGACATCGCCAGACCATCGCGGCCGGTTGGCTGCTGTATGCCGTGCTCTATGCCGGCTTTGCGTTCGCGACGAGCGCGTGGCATGGGTGGGCGCTCTTCGCCGCGTATGGTGTCGTGTTCGGACTGACGGAGGGCACCGAAAAGGCGCTGGTCTCGTCGCTCGTTCCAGCCGCACGACGCGGTGCAGCCTTCGGGTGGTATCACGCCGCGATTGGTGCGGCGGCGCTCCCGGCCAGTCTGCTGTTCGGCAGTGTGTGGGATGCCTTCGGTGCCTCGACCGCGTTTCTCGTCGGGAGCGGGCTGGCCCTGTTTGCAGTGGCGAGCCTGGTGGCGGTCGGTACGTCGCGAAACTGATTACCACGGACGGCCACAGACGGACGCAGACCTTGCGAAATCTTTCGCGGCCGCCTGCGGCCGTCTGTGGAATTCATCTACGACATGTCAGCAGCAGCGTGATCCCGGTCGACTGTACCGATCGGTCATGCGTTCCCGCTCGAAGGTGCGCGGATCGAGCGGGATACAGCTGGGATGGTGCCGTTGCATATGGGCCAGATACGCCCCGTAATCGGGCACGCCGATGATTCGGCGCAGGACGGCTGCAACCCGCGCCCACATGTCAGGCCGCCTCCGCCAACTGCGTCCGGACATACGGCGCTTCGGTGCTGACCGCCGACTTGCGTCCCCCGGTCACCGCGAGCCACTCGCGGATCGATGCCGTCAGAATCACGATGACGGAGACGAGGAAGAAAGCCGCCACACCGGCATCAAGTCGATCATTG
>JBDKIJ010000338.1:0-6831 GCA_039797155.1 Gemmatimonadota bacterium
GGTCGTTCAGGCGATCGAACTGCTGCCCCGACTGGCCCGAACCGATGAACCCTTCGTTCGTGCGCACACCGTCAATGAAAACGAGCGGCTGATTCGAGAGGTTGATCGACGAGGCGCCGCGGATGCGGATGGCGGGCGCGGGTCCCTTGGTGCCCGACTGCGAGGTCAGCGCCACGCCCGGCACGCGCGACTGCAGCAGCGCGGCGACGTTCGTGATGGCGGCGTCCTTGATGGCGTCGGCGGCGCTCACGGAGGCGACAAGGGCAGCCTGCGCCTTACGCTCCTGATTGCCGGCGGTCCCGGTGACAACCACTTCGGAGAGGTTGATCACCGACTGCGACATCTGGATGTTGAGCGTCACTGTGGAACCCGCCGTCACCCGGACCGTGTCCTGCGACGATTTGTAGCCAATGCGGAACGCCGAAATCCGGGGAACGCCAGGACGGACGTTCGTTAGACGGTACTCGCCGTCCTTGTTGGTCTGCGCTTCGAACGCAGTGCCCGAAATCACGACGCGAACGTCGGCGATGGGCTGCTTGGTCGCGGCATCGGTCACCTTTCCACTGATCGTCCCCGTTTGCGCCAGGGCGGCGCTGAACGGAAGCACGAGCAGGGAGGTGACGACGACGACCAAGCGACGGGTGATCGCTCGGTGGAACATCAAATCTCTCCTTCCGTGGTGAAAGCGCCGCCATGCTTTATGGCGGCCCAGTTACGGGGCACGCGGCTGGGACGAACCGCGTATCGAAGTGCCCAGCAGTAACCCAATGCAATGAAACGGTGCGCCGTGCCCGGCGGTAGCCGTCGTCTTAACAGGATAAGAATTATCGGGATTCTATTGGTCGGAGCTGCTCGCGCGGCAGCACGGTCACCTCGTGGTGACTTTCGCCTTGACGGCGCCTGTACCGCAATCCACGTTGCGCGGATAGGTGGTTCGGTCTGGCGACCGGTCTTTGTTCGGGATCAGGCGCCGTCGGATCCCCGGTTTCACTGCCTTCATCAGGCGCACTCCCCAGGCCTGTGCGATGACGCCGTATATCACATTTCTGCTGTATCTCGTCGCCATCGTCGGCTTTGTCAGCCTGGCGCTGGCGCTCAATGCGGTGCTCGGGCCGAAGCCGGCTGCGTCCCGCATCAAACTCGAGCCGTTCGAATGCGGCGCGACCGTCATTGACGTTCTCAACGTCAAAGCGGTCCCGATCAAGTATTACGCCGTCGCCATCGTCTTCATCCTGTTCGATCTGGAGACGATGTTCCTTTTCATCTGGACGCTGGGAGCACGCCCGCTTTCCGGGCTGATGGTGTTCACCTTCGCGTTCTTCACCGCGTTGCTCGTGCTCTGCCTGGCCTACGTCTATAAGGCCCGCGTGCTCGAAGCCGTGACGGAGTGACGATGTACGGCAAGCCGCTTCCCGTGGTGGACCAGGCGGGGCGCCCCGCCGCCACGCACCAGAAGGACGCCAGTTTCGAGTTCCTCACCACCCGGATCGACGATCTGGTAGGGTGGGCCCGCAAGTTCTCGCTGTTCCCGTATCCCTTCGTTACGGCCTGCTGCGCCATGGAGTTCATGGCCGTCAGTGGCTCTCAGTACGACACCGACCGCTTTGGGGCGGCGCTCCCCCGCTTTTCGCCGCGACAGGCCGACCTCCTCATGGTGGTCGGCACGGTGACCCAGAAGCAGGCGCCGGTCCTCCTCAAGGTCTACGAGCAGATGTGCGAGCCGAAGTGGGTGATGGCGTTCGGCGTCTGTGCGAGCACTGGCGGTTTCTATCAGAATTACGCCTCGCTCCCCGGGATTGACCGCATCATCCCGGTCGACATCTACGTCCCCGGCTGCCCGCCGCGCCCCGAGATGGTCATCGACGGCATCATGCGACTACAGGAAAAGATCGCGAACAGCCGCCACCCCTTGATCAACGAGCGCGTCTGATGGCGACGTCCACGCTGTTCGAGCGGATCCGGCAGCATGTCCCGTCGTCGGAGGCGGAGCCCGCCGCGCCCGTTCGCTGTGCGGGGGTGGTGCATCAGGTGCTGGTGCTCGAGCTGGACGCCGCCGCGCTCGTGTCAACGGTGACGCGCCTCAAGACGGAATTCGGCTTCGACCTCTTCCTGGACGTCACGGCGGTGGACTGGCCGTCGCATCCGCAGCGGTTCGAGGTCGTGTACCATTTCTATTCGACCACCGACAAGGTCCGCATCCGCCTCAAGACGCGGGTCACCGAAGCGGATCCGTCGGTCGATTCCCTCACAGCGTTGTACGGATCCGCCGGGTATATGGAGCGCGAATGCCACGATATGTACGGCATTTCGTTCCGCGGCAATCCGGATCTCCGCCCCATCCTTCTTTACGAAGGCTTCGTCGGCTACCCGCTGCGCAAGGATTATCCCAAGCAGCAGGAACAGCCGCTCGTGCCTTATCGCCCGCCGCAGAGTGCCCTCGTCCGCTGACCTGATGTCCCGGCCGACGATTCCGAATCCGGTCCGGCCCACGATGACCCCCTCCCGCGAGGATACGGTCGTCGTCAATCTCGGCCCCTCGCACCCGGCGACGCACGGCACGGTCCAGATCATCGCCGAACTCGATGGCGAAAAGATTCTGCGCACCGACGTCCACTGCGGTTATCTGCACCGGGGCTTCGAGAAGGAGTGCGAGGATCACACCTGGCACAACCTGATTCCGTATGTGGACCGCCTGAACTACTGCTCGGCACTTATCAACGATTTCGCCTACTGCGATACCGTCGAGCAGTTGATGGGGATCACCATCACGCCGCGCACGCGCTACCTGCGCACGCTGCTCGCCGAGTATTCGCGCCTGACCGACCACCTCACGTGCGTGGCGGCACAGTTGATGGAGTTGGGTGCCATGACGGCGTTTCTCTATCTCGTCACGGTCCGCGACAAGATGTACGAGCATCTCGCGGCGCTCACCGGTGCGCGGGTGACCTACTCGTTCGGTCGCATCGGTGGCCTCGCCGATGATGTGCCGGCCGGTTGGTTCGACCGGCTCGAAGAGATTCTGCGCGAATACGAGACGTACATCGCGCGCGTGCACGGACTGGTGGATCGCAATCGCATTTTCATCGACCGTATGCGCGATGTCGGCGTGATCAGCACCGCCGAGGCGATCCATTGGGGATTCACCGGCCCGGTGCTCCGCTCCACCGGTGCACCGCGCGATCTGCGCAAGGATACTCCATACCTCGCCTACGGCGAACTCGACTTCGACGTGCCGGTCGGCGTGAAGGGCGACAACTACGATCGGTACTACGTGCGCATGCGCGAGATGGACGAGTCGGTGTACATGATCCGGCAGTGTGTCGATTTGATGCCCGACGGCCCCATCAATATCGACGACCGACGGTGCGTGTTCCCCGAGAAGCATCTCGTCTACACGGAAATCGAATCCCTCATCAATCACTTCAAGCTGGTGATGGAAGGGCCGGTGGTGCCCGCCGGCGACATCTATGTCGCGCATGAAGCGGCGAACGGCGAACTCGGTTTCTACTGCGTAAGCACGGGCGAGGGGACCCCGTACAAGGTCCATGTCCGTTCGCCAAGCTTCGTTCACATGGGCGGCATTCACCGCATGCTCGACGGCTATCAGCTCGCCGACGTCGTGACCACCTTCGGGTCGGTCAACATGATCGGTGGAGAGTGCGACCGATGACCAGCACGATGACCAGCATACAGCATCTCATCCCCGAGTTCGAGCGCTGGAAGACGCGCTATCCGGCCGGATTTGAAGGGTCGCTCACCATTCCGTGTCTGCATCGCATTCAGCAGGAGCGCGGGTACATCGCGGACAGCGACATCGACGAGCTCGTGGCCTATCTGGGCGTTCCGCGGACACAGGTGGATGAGGTGCTCGGGTTCTACACGATGTTCACGCGCACCCCGCGCGGTCGGCATCACCTGCAGGTGTGCCACAATGCGTCGTGCTCGCTGCGCGGGGCCGAAGGCTTGGTGGCACATCTCTGCCTCAAGTTGGGCATTCGTCCGGGGGAAACCACGTCCGACGGTGCGTTCACGCTGACCACGGTGGAGTGTCTCGCGTCGTGTGGGACCGCGCCGATGATGATGGTGAACGAGGCGTACCACGAGAATCTCACCCCGGCAACGGTGGACGCGTTGCTGGAGGAGTTGGCCCGGTGACCCTGCCGTATCAGGTCGGATCCGGGACGAAGTTCTTCATGAACTTCCCGGTCACCGAACGCTCGCACACCCTCGAGGCGTATCGCGCCCGGGGCGGCTACAAGGCCCTCACCCGGGTGCTGCAGGAGGGCATGCAGCCCACGGATGTGACCAAGGAAGTGAGCGCCTCGGGGATTCTGGGGCACGGCGGCGCGGCGTTCCCGGCCGGTCGCAAGTGGGGCGTCATCAAGCTCAATGACGGAGAGCCGCACTACGTCTGTATGAATGCGGACGAAGGGGAGCCAGGCACCTTCAAGGACCGCTGGCTCCTCGAACACGTGCCGCACATGTGCCTCGAAGGGCTCATCATCGCGTCGTACGCCTTGATGGGACGCCACGGCTTCATCTACATCCGCGGTGAATTCGATCTGGCGTATCGCCGCATGCGCGACGCGATCGAAGAAGCCTATGCGGCCGGTCTGCTCGGCGAGAACATCATGGGCTCAGGGTACTCCCTCGATGTCGTGTTGTATCAAGGGGCCGGTTCCTATGTCTGCGGTGAAGCGTCGGCGATGCTGGCGTCGCTGGAAGGGAAGAAGGGGTGGCCGCGGAATCGTCCGCCGCGTCTCACGGTCAAAGGGCTGTATCAGAAGCCCACGGTGGTGAACAACGTCGAGACGCTCGCCAACGTGCCGGTGATCATCGGGCAGGGCGTCGAGGTGTTTCGCGCGGTCGGTACGCCGAAGAGCCCCGGGACGCAGATGATCTCGATCTCGGGCCACATCGCGCGCCCCGGAGTCTACGAGGTCGAGTACGGGTATTCGTGGGAAAAATTCCTGTACGAGGATTGCGGTGGCATGCAGGGGGGGAAGGCGCTCAAGTGCGTCATCCCCGGTGGCGTGTCGACCAAGATTCTGAACGCCGACGAGCTCAAGGGTGTCACCCTCGACCACAACTCGGCGCTCGCCGCCGGCTCACAGCTGGGCTCCGGTGGCATGATCGCGATCGCCGAGGGCACCTGCATGGTGCGTCTGGCCCGCGTGATCCAGCGCTTCTATCACCACGAATCGTGCGGCCAGTGCACCCCGTGCCGTGAAGGGATGGGGTGGATGGAGCGGGTGCTTGATCGCATCGTGCGCGGGCAGGGGCGCCCCGAGGATATCGATCGCCTCTACTACATCTCGAATGCCAATGATGGCACCACGATCTGCAGCCTCGGCGATTCTGCTGGCTACGCGGTCACGGCGATCCTCGATCACTATCGCGAGGAATTCGAATACTACGTGAAGAACGGCCGCTCGATGTTCGACGGGCAGTTGACCGTCGAGGACCCGTTCGCCGAGTCGCTGGCGACGTGGCATGCGCTGAATCCGGGGCAGCTGTCACCGACGCTTGCGGCGGGAGGACACCACGGATGAGCGACCGCAAGACGCTCGACTTCTTCATCAACGGGGAACCGGCGGTGGCGTTTGACGGCGAGACCGTCATTCAGGCCGCCCGGCGCGCCGGGGTGGAGATCCCGCATTTCTGCTGGCACCCGAATCTGTCGGTGCCGGGCAATTGCCGCGTGTGCATGGTGGAGGTGGAATCGGACAACGGCGACCCGTGGTTCGATATCGGGTGCAACATGCCGGTGACGGCCGGGATGCGCGTGCTCACCGAGACCGATCGCGTCAAGCAGCTCCGACGCGAGACGATGCAGTTCATCACGCTGAATCACCCGGTGGACTGCGGCATCTGCAACAAGGCGGGCGAGTGCACGCTGCAGGACTACCACTACGAGCATAACGGCCGCGCGTCGCTGTCGGCCGATCGGAAGAATCACGCGACCAAGTTCTATCCGCTGTCGGATCGCATCATGCTGGACAACGAGCGGTGCATCATGTGCACGCGCTGCGTCCGGTTCACGCATGAGGTATCACAATCGAAGGCGCTGGCCGCGGTCAATCGCGGCGATGGGGCGCTGATTCGTCCGGCAGAGGACGCGAACTTCAACGACGACGCGTACTCGGACAATGTGATCGACATCTGTCCGGTCGGTGCCCTGCTGTCGCGGAAAGACATCAGCAACGCGCGGGTCTGGTACACGGAACCGACGCCGTCGGTGTGCCCCGGCTGTGATCGCGGATGCACGATTGATCTCTGGCACCGGAAGCAATCCTGGGCCTTGCATGCCCTCGATCCGCGACTGAATTCGCGGATCGAGCGGATCACGCCGCGTGAGAATGCCGACGTGAATGGCCCGTGGGCGTGCAACAAGGCGCGTGATCTGGCGGTCATTTTCGAGCGGCCGCGGCTGACGCAGGCGACGGTGGCGGGACGCGCCGTGGATGGCGCCGAGGCGGTGCGCACGGCGACGTCCCTCCTGGCGGGTGCGCGTCGCCCGATGGCGCTTATCTCCAGCTGGGGCGCAAACGAGGAGTACGCTGCGTTCGCTCAGGCGTTCGGTAGCGGAGCGGCATCGCGGTTGCCGGGGTTCGTGAAGGCCGATCATCAGCCACAGCCTGGTGAGGTCGTCGAGGATGCGGTCCTCATTCGGGCCGATAAGAATCCCAATCGTCGTGGGGCACTCGCCCACTTCGGCGCGTGGGATGGTGTGGTCCCGTCTGATGTTGATGTCCTCATCGTGTGGGGCGAAGGCGTGCCGGCCGATGTCGTACCTCCGGGGACAAAGGTCATTCGCCTGGCTTCGTACGC
>JBDKIJ010000339.1:0-4956 GCA_039797155.1 Gemmatimonadota bacterium
CAGTATCAGGTCCACGTCGCGCTCGGCGGTCGCATCGGTCAGGGTGAGATGCGTGTGGAAGGGCCCGTTACCGAACGGGGGGTGCAAACGCTACGCCTGGTCTCCGAAATGCGAGCCAAGCGGGGATTCCTCCGCGCGACGGATCGGTCCGTGTCGTGGCTCGATCCCATGCGGCTGGCCACGACGCGATTCGAGAAGGACGAAAGGCACCCCCTGTCGAATTCGCGCGAAATGGTCGAGATCGATCGCGGTGCCGAGGTGTGGCGCGACGATTCCGGACGCGCGCAGGCACTCGCCAGTCCGACACCGCTGGATGAGCTCTCCTTTCTGTACTTTGTACGGACTCTCCCGCTTGAACGCGAAGGGAGCTACCAGATCACACGGCATTTCGATGTAGCGCGGAATCCCACGCTGCTGAACGTGGGATCGGAAGAAGTCGTGGAGACCCCTGCAGGACGTTTCCACACACGCGTCGTGCTCATGCACGTACGCGATCCCAAGCATTACCAGGGCATCGGCCTCATCCGTCTCAACATCGAGACCTCGGGCTGTCGCGTCCCCGTGCGCATCACCAGCAAGATGCCGATTGTCGGCACCACGACGCTGACTCTCACCGCGCATCAACACCCGGACCACGCACCCTGCGTGGGAGCGTCAGCAGCTCCCTGACAGAAAGGCCAAGGGGAGCCTCACCAAAGTTCCGGACGAGCCTGACCATCGGCATCCGGTCCCCACGCGAATCTCCACCATGCCGGTGCGCATTCGATCACCGGCCTCATCAATGTCTTTTCGGAGAATCGCGATGCGTCGCGTTCCAGCAGGGTTAGCCGGCCTGGCCATGGCATTCGTCCTGATTGCAGCCACGCCACAGACGTCCGGAATCCTCGCGCTCCACCAGGGGAGCCGACTCTGGTTCGACGGGACCTCCACCGTGCGCAGTTGGACGTGCACCGCGGATCGAATGGATGCCGAGATCGAATCATCCGAGATGAATGTGGCCGCCGCCATTCTCGAGGGGCGGAAGGTGCCGGGGCGCATCGAGGTCGAATTCCCGGTGGCCATGCTCGAGTGCAAGAACGGCACGATGAACGAGCATATGCGCAAGGCGCTGAAGGCGAGTGAAAACCGCACCATCACGTTCGCCCTGTCCAGCTACGACATCGCGAAAACGACCACGGTGACGGGAGCCTTGCAGGGAACCCTGCAACTGGGCGGTCAAACGCGTCCGATCACCATACCCGTCCAGTTCGCCCAAGGGGACCATGGCCTCCGTGTGACGGGCAAGGTGCCGGTGACAATGACCACCTGGGGGATCAAGCCGCCGACGCTGATGCTCGGTGCCCTGAAAGTTGGCGAAACCGTCACGGTCCACTTCGACCTGCAACTCACGCAGTGATCGCTCGGCATCACTCCACGGTCCCACTCGCAGTTTCACTCCCTCCAATCGATCTCAGGATTCGTCAGATGACTCGACTTTCCCTCAGGATGGTCCCGCTTGCGCTTCTGGCAGCAGTGCAGCCGGTGATGGCACAGCACGGCGACAAGCTCAGTACGCAGCCGCCACTCGAGGTGCAGTACTCTCGCCCGCAGGATCAGCGCGGCATCAATGGATTCGAGACCTCGAAGGTGGCCGGCGCACCGTATACCGGCTTCAAGCTCGCGTGGGGCGCAGCGTTCACGCAGCAATTCCAGGGGCTCACGCATACAAACACTGCCGATTCGGTCTTCGTCGGCGCCGTAAATCCGTCGCCTGGTAGCGCCGGCTCGGCAGCGGTGGCCAATCGCAATCGCCTGATGCCGATCAGTAACGGGTTCAACAATGCGACGGCGAACATGTACATGTACGCGCAGCTCGCCAAGGGGATCCGCGTGCAGCTCACGTCGTATCTGTCGGCCCGTCACCACAATGAAACGTGGGTGAAGGACGGCTTCATTCAGATCGACGAGTCACCGATCGATCTGCCGATTCTGAACTCGTTGATGAGGTATACGACCCTCAAGATCGGGCACTTCGAGGTGAACTATGGCGATTTCCATTTCAAGCGGACCGACAACGGACAGGCGCTGTACAATCCATTCGTCGGCAATGCGATCATGGACGCGTTCACGACGGAAATCGGTGCGGAAGCGCTTTTTCAGCACAAGGGATTCCTGGGGATGATCGCGCTGACCAACGGCGAAATCCGTGGGAACATCACACGCCCGGCCGATCGCTCGCCAGCGGTCATGGCGAAAGCGGGTTTCGATCGGCAGCTGGCTGATGATGTACGCGTCCGTCTCACCGGCTCGTGGCGGAATCAGGGGAGCGCGATCAGCAACACGCTGTATAGCGGGGATCGCGGCGGCTCGCGCTACTACTTCGTGCTCGAGAACTATCAGGCCACCGAAGCGGCGCAATTCACCTCGGGGCGCATCAACCCGGGATTCAGCGACAAGATCAGCGCCTACATGATCAATCCGTTCGTCAAGGTTCGCGGGCTCGAGTTGTTCGGCATGGTCGAGAAGGCCAAGGGACGCGCAGCGCCGAACTCGAATCCGCTCCGTGAAGTGAATCAGGTGATGTACGAGGGCGTCTATCGCTTCCTCGAGAACGAGACGCTCTTTGTCGGTGCTCGCTGGAATCAGGTCGACGGCAACCTTGGTGGCGTCAATACCGCGGTGAAAGTCACGCGTGGCAACATCGGCGGGGGATGGTTCATCACCCCGAGTCTGCTGCTCAAGGGGGAACTGGTCGAGCAGACGTATGAAGGCTTCGCTCGGACCGATATCCGAAACGGTGGCAAGTTCCGTGGCTTCATGCTGGAGGCGGTGACGGCATTTTGAATTAAGAATGGGGGACGAAATGGACTTTGATCCCCAATCGGTCGATACTTCCCGGGGACACGTGCATGGCGTACGTGCTCCGCCTTTATTTATGAACTGGACTCAACTCAAGATTGGCCAGCGGCTCACGGCCGCGTTCCTGCTGATCGCTACGATCTCCCTCTGTGTCGCGCTCGTCGGGCTGTACAGCCAGCGCGTCATGGCCGCCCGCACTGCGACCATTTATAACGATCGCGTCGTCCCACTGACCCAGCTCAAGACGATCAGCGATGCTTATGCCGTCGATGTCGTCGACCACGTCCATAAGCTGTTGAGCGGTGAGGTGGCATGGAGCGGCGAGGCGTTTGGCCGGGCCAAGGACTCCATTCAAGCGGAATGGACCGCCTATCGGGCGACCTACCTCACCCCTGAGGAAAAGGCGCTGGCGGAGCAGGCCGAAGTCGCCATGCGTACCGCTGATTCGGCGATTGTCCGCTTGGAGACGTTGGTGGCGACGCGGGATACCGCGGGGCTCGCGACCTTTGCGACGCGATCGCTCTACCCGGCGATCGATCCGGTATCGGGGCTCCTCCATGACTTGACGTTATTGCAGAAGCGGGTAGCCGCCGCCGACTTTGCGGCGTTTACCGAGACCGCGGCGACCGCACGCACCGTATCCATCGTCCTGATGGGGTTGGCGTTCCTTGTGGCGGTGGTTCTCGGTCGGGCCATGGCCGGACAGGTCACCCGGGCGTTGGGGATGGTGTCGGGCGCGCTCACCGAACTGCGAACGCAGGGGATCGCCACGCTGCGCGGCGCCTTGGACGCGCTCGCACGCGGGGAGTCCGTCGCGGTCCGCCCCATGGAACCTCGGGCCCTGTCGTACGGCTACCAGGACGAGGTCGGCGACGTGATCCGCGACGTCAATGCCATGGTTCAGGAAAGCCGCACGGCCACGGTGGCCCTCGCGACGACGAACGAGACCATCCGCCAGGTCGTCGAACAGATTCGCTTCCACATTGACGCCGCCCGTGAAGGCCGATTGCATATCGAGCCAACGGGCGCCGCGTTGCCTGGCGTCTATGGTCAGCTGGTGACCGGGATGCGCACCATGCTCGATACCATAGCCACCCCGCTGCGCGAGGCCCAGCAGGTGCTTGCCGCCGTCGCCGAACGGAATGTGGGCGTGCGCATGGAGGGGCAGTTCGGTCATGATCTCGCGGCGTTGCAGACCGCCTTGAATCGCGCGGTCGATAACCTCGACCATACCGTCGGCGAGGTGGCAGAAGCGGCGGCCCAGGTGTTCTCGGCCTCGGACGAAATCGCGTCTGCCAGCACCTCACTGGCCAATGACGCCACCGAGCAGGCGATGACGGTGGAGTCCGTGGTCGTGCAGCTCAAGGAAGTCCACGCCATGGCGGACACCAATGCGGTGCGGGCCACGCAGGCCGTCACCTTGGCGGCGGCCGGTCGTGAGGCGGCCGAAGACGGGGTGCAGACCATGAAGCGACTGGATACGGCCATGGCGGCCATCGCGACCAGCAGCGAAGCCACGGGGCGCATCGTGCGCACCATCGAGGAAATCGCCTTCCAGACGAATCTCCTCGCGCTGAACGCGGCCGTCGAGGCGGCCCGTGCCGGTGATGCCGGGCGAGGGTTCGCGGTGGTCGCCGAAGAGGTCCGCTCGCTCGCTCAGCGTTCGGCGACGGCGGCCCGGGAGTCGACCGCGCTCATCGAGGAGTCCACGCGGCAGACGGCGGATGGGGTCACCCTCTCCAGGCACGCGACCGAGGCGTTGCAGGCGCTCGATCAACGGGTCACCGAAATCGGTCGGACACTCGATGAGTTGGCCACGGCCAGTACCACCCAGCGCGATGCCACACGTCGGGCGAGTGACGCGGTGGGCCAGGTGGAAGAGGTGACCCAGCGTTTCGGAGCCGGCGCCGAAGAGACGGCGGCAACGGCCGAAGAACTGCGCGCGCAGGCTGGCCGACTCGATGATCTGGTGCGAAGCTTTCGGCGCAGTCGGGTATCGCAGCCCTCCACAATTGCACCGGGACCGGGGTCGTACCGCGCTTCCTAGCGAACTGGTCGTGGTGAACTCCTCGCCATGGATTGCGCCATGACCAGATCGCGTGGGTACCGTTTCGCTCT
>JBDKIJ010000340.1:0-6316 GCA_039797155.1 Gemmatimonadota bacterium
GCCCGATGCGCGCCTGGCCGCGCGTCTCACGGCGTCGGGGTTCACCGTATGGGCCGATATCGCCGAGTGTCCGGTCGCAACCTTCGACGGCATCTATACGCTCAATGTGCTTGAGCATATCGAGGATGATGTGGCCGCACTTCGAGGGCTTCGGAATTGCCTGATTCCCGGCGGGCGACTCTTCATCTACGTGCCGGCCTTCCCCGTCCTCTTTTCGCGGATGGACCGATTGGTGGGGCATTTCCGGCGCTACCGCCGGCACGAACTGGCGTCGAAGCTCGAAGCCGCCGGATTTGTCGTGGAGCGGGTCGCCTATGCCGACAGTCTCGGCTTCTTCGCAGCGCTCGCGTACCGTCTGGTGTCCACGGGAACCGGCGAGCTCACGCCATCGTCTGTGGCCCTGTACGACCGGTGGGTGTTCCCGCTGAGTCGCATGCTCGACGGTGTGGTCGATCGGTGGTTCGGCAAGAATCTGCTCGCCGTGGCGCGCGTTCGTCCGTAGCGCAGAGCGGTCGCGCTTCGTGGTGAAAGCGTGACATCACGACCAGCCCCTCGATTCAGCGCGGAAAGGTCCAGTATAGGTTCGCGTGGATGAACAGTGCACGCCCCTCTCGGAGGCGACCGCACCGCGCCCTGCACGGGGGGATGCCCCGAAATTTGCGAGGGGCACGCTATTTTACGGAATGCTCCGCCCCCGTACCTGTTTCTCGAAAGTTCTCCTCCTCTTTGTGGTCGGGGTTGCGGCACCAACCCGCGGCGTCGCCCAGCTCGGTCTTGGGCAACGTACCGCGCCGGCCGCCGATACCGTCGGTGCGGTGTCGCCGGGGTCGCCCCGCGCCGCCCTCGAGGCGTTCCTGCGATATGGCGACGCGGGGAAGTGGGATGCGGCCGCCGATTTCCTGAGTGTCCCCGTGCGCGAGCGCGATCGCGCCCCGGAACTGGCGCGTCGCCTGCGGGCGGTCATCGACCAGCGCCTCGCGCTCAATCTGGGGACCGTCTCATCGCTCGCTGCGGGGGACACAACTGACGGTGATCTGGGGGGAGACCGCATTGGCGTCCTGACCAGTGCGAGCGGGCCTGACGATGTGCTGCGCATGGTGCGCGTCAGTGCCAATCCCTCGCGGTGGGCCTTCTCGCAAGCCACCGTGGGAATGGTGGATGCGTGGTATGCAACGCTCGGGACGCCGTGGCTGCGTGATCGCTTGCCGGCGGCGCTCAACCGCGAGGGGCCGCTCAATGTGTACTGGTGGCAATGGATCGGATTGGTGGCCGCCATTCCCCTTCTGATTGCCATCGCGTGGGTGCTCGGTGCGGCATTGCGTTTCGTCTTGGGGCGTCTGGCCAGCCGAACGGTCACGCATTGGGATGATCTCCTGCTGGAGAACCTGCGCGGCCCGTTCCGACTTTGGGCGGCGGCCATCGCGGCCGGACCGCTGCTCTCCCAGCTGCAGCTCAATGCACGGGTGTCTGCGCTGGTGGACGCCTCGTCACGGGGCTTCGGATTCATCGCACTGTTCTGGGCGCTGCTGCGTGTCATCCGATTGACGCAGGGCCGTCTCGAGAACGCCGCCTGGGAAGTAGGGCAGGGGGCGCAGGCCCGCACGCTCGTGCCACTCCTGGGCAACTTTCTGCGCGTTGCCGTCATCATCGTCGCCCTATTGGTGGCGCTGGCCCAGTTCGGTTATCCGGTCGGAACGCTGCTCGCCGGTCTTGGTATCGGCGGTATCGCGGTGGCGCTCGCCGCGCAGAAAACCGTCGAGCACATGTTCGGCAGCATCAGCCTCGCTGCCGACAAGGCCTTCCGCGTGGGGGATTGGGTCCGCGCTGGGACCACGGAGGGCACCGTCGAGCGGATCGGACTCCGTTCGACGAGCATTCGCACGATGGAGCGCACCGTGGTGCGCGTCCCCAATGGTCGACTTGCTGATGAACGCATCGAAACCTTCGGCGAGCGCGATCGCATTCTGCTCAAGACGTTCCTCGACGTCACATATGACACGGGCCCCGCGCAGCTGACGCGCATCCAGATGCGCGTCGAGGCCCTCCTGCGCGCGCATCCGAAGGTGTGGCCCGACACGATTCGCGTGTATGTCATTGCGTTCACCGACTCGGCGATCCGTTTCGAAGTCGTCGCGTGGTTCCTCACCACCGAGTGGATCGAATTCCTGCAGATCCGTCACGACCTCCTCCTCGCGCTCATGCAGATCGTCGAGGAGGAGGGATCGAGCTTCGCCTTCCCCTCGCGGACCGTGTATCACGTGACCGAGGCGTCGACGCCCCGGCTCCCGGAGTGATCGATGCGTGATCGATGCTGCTCGCGATGCCGTTGATGGCGATGCCGTTGATGGCGATGCTCGCGGTGATGTGGCCGTGGACGCTGGCGCAGGTGGACGTCGCCACGACACCGACACGGGCCCTGGCATCCCAGGAGTTGGCGGCAACGCTTCTGCAGGGGGCGGTGACCACGGGCGTGGCCGTGCTGTGCGTGCATCTGTTCCTGCGCTATCGGCGGCCGTGGTTCGGCTGGTTCGCGGTGGCGTGGACGTTGTATGTCGCACGCTTACTGTGCATCCTGAGCTTTCTCCTCTCCGGTGAGCGGGTCTGGCTTTACTGGCATCAGGTAACGACGGGGTGGACGGCGCTCGCCCTGTTGTGGGCGTCGCTGGTGTTTCTCCGACAACCACGCGTGCGGCCGGTGTATGCGCTGGCCGTGCTCTTTCCGCCGCTCTGGTCGTACCTCGCGATCTATCAGCTGGATCATTTTCTCTGGGCCGCGCTCCCGGCGGTCCTGTTTCTGAGCGGTGCGACGGCATGGACGGGGTGGGTCTTCTGGCGCCACCATCGCATCGCGGGATCGACCGGTGCCCGGCTCCTCGCGGCCTCATTCGCGCTGTGGGGCGTCCATCACCTCGACTATCCGTTCCTGAGGGCGCAGGGGGCGTGGACCCCGTGGGGCTACTACCTCGATATCTGCTTCGAGCTTCTCGTCGCGGCGGGGCTCGTCCTTCTCGTACTCGATGAACTCGGCCGTGGGGTGCGTGCGCTGTCGGCCCTGTCGGGCGATCTGCAGCGCCGCGCTCATGGCGCTGATCCGCTCGAGGCGCTGCTGGCTCGGCCGCTCGCGCTGCCCGGGGTACGCGGCTCGGCCATGTTCGTGTTCGATCCCGCACCGGATGAGGCCGTGGACCATGCGGACGACGTCGATGCGTCGAATGTCGACGCGCCGAATGCCGAGGCGTCGAATGCCGAGGCGCGAGATGCCGAGATGCTGGAGCGGGTGCTGGAGGCCGCACGCCAGACGCCCGTCGACGGGCAGCAGTCACCGCCGCGCACGATGGGCCGATTCATCCGCTGCGCCGGCGCGTGCATGGAATGGACTGGTCGCCCACCGCTTGCCACGGTGCAGGAGGCCATCACCCGCATGCGCATCTCGCGCCGCCCCCAGGTGGTGTCCTCCTCCGGGGCCCAGCCGTTCATTGCGGTGCTGCCGGTGGGGACTGGACCCGTGCTTGTCGGCGCGTTGGTGATGGTGGGGGATGTGCGGAATCCGTTTACGGCGCTCGACGACGACTTCCTGCTGGCGCTTGGCCAGCAGGTCGGCGCGGCGCTCGATCAATGGGCGCTCGATCGACAGCTCGACGTACGCACGGCGGCGTTGGAGCGACTGTCCGCACAGATGGTCCGACAGCACGAGGAAGAGCGGCGCCGTCTGTCGCGCGAATTGCACGACGAAACGGCGCAGGTCTTTTCGGCGGTCAAGATGCAGACCGAAGCGCTGCGCCCGATGTTGGCGGAGAGCGCCGGCGCGCGCCTCGATCGGCTCCTCGCGCTCGTGGATACCGGTATTGCCAGCATTCGGCAGGTGACGAGTGATTTGCGACCGACGTTGCTGGACGATCTGGGTCTGCGGCCGGCGCTGAACTCGTTGGTCATGGACTTCAAGGAGCGCACCGGAATACGGGCTCATTTTGATGCGCCGGTTTCGCTCCCCGCGCTTTCCGATGACGCCGAGCTGGCCATCTTCAGGGCGTTGCAGGAAGCATTGTCGAATGTCGTGCGGCATGCCGAGGCGCGGGACGTCCAGGTATCGGTCACGGTACACGACGGTCACCTCGCGCTGAGTGTGGAGGACGACGGGCGCGGGTTCCCGGTGCGCGGGGGGCGGCTTCGCGATACCGACCACCGGATGGGGCTTACCGGGATGCGGGAGCGCCTCTTGGCTGTTGGTGGCCACGTGCAGCTCGCCAACGCAACTCGTGGGGCACTCGTGCGTATTACTGTTCCGATCCCCCAGCTGTCGTGATGCCATGACCTCCGCACATCCCACCGGCCCAATTCGCGTGCTCCTCGCCGACGACCACGCGCTCGTCCGCGAGGGGCTGCGCTATGTGCTGGACGCGGATCCCGGGATCGAAGTCGTGGCGGAAGCCGCCAACGGTCGTGTAGCCGTCGAGCTGGCTGTCATGCACCGACCGGATATCGTAGTTCTCGATATCACGATGCCGGAGGAGAATGGGCTCAGGGCCGCGGCACGCCTGCGCGAGCTGATCCCCGACATCCGGATCCTGATGCTCAGCATGCACGAGCAGACCGAGTATGTGCGCGAGGGATTGCGGCTCGGCATTGACGGCTATCTGCTGAAGGATTCCGCGGGTGAGGAATTGCGTACGGCCATCCGGACGGTGTACGACGGCGGGACGTTCTTCAGTCCCGCCATCGCACAGCGCATCGAGAGCGCCAATGACGTTCAGATGTCGCTGACGTCACCGCTCTCCGTGCTGACGCCGCGGGAGATCGATGTGCTGGGTGGCGTGGCGCGCGGCTTGACCAACAAGGCCATCGCTGCGGAATTGGGAATCAGTCGCCGTACCGTGGAAGCGCATCGCGAGGCCCTCATGCGCAAGCTGCAGATCCACTCGGTCGCGGGGCTGACGCGCTTGGCCCTCGAAGTGGGGTTGGTCGCGGATGCGTGACGCGATCGCCAACGCACGGCGTGTCGTCCTGCTGCTTGTGGTGCTGGCGGCGTGCACGCCAACCCGATCGGTACTGCGCCGCGCGGTCTCTCGTTCGGTTCAATCCGTGTCTGTGGATCG
Organism: Gemmatimonadota bacterium; assembly: GCA_039797155.1. GTDB lineage: Bacteria > Gemmatimonadota > Gemmatimonadetes > Gemmatimonadales > Gemmatimonadaceae > Gemmatimonas. The sequence goes on from JBDKIJ010000340.1 coordinate 5,094, forward strand.
ATCGGTCGCGCAGGACACCATGTCGGCCACGAGTGCGCCGGATTCAACGCCGCCAGCAGGTGTCACCACCGTACCGGCACCGGTCGTCGCTCCGGACGAGGTGGTCCGTACCGCCGTCGCCGTGTTCGGGGATTCCGTGCTGCATCCGGTGGATTCGTCGGTGGCGGTGGAGACGAATGCATCGGCGATGGCGAATGAGGAACCCTCCTGGGATCTCGACGTCCGCTCCTTCGAAACGCACGATCGGGTGGCGCACTACGTGGCGCTGTTCACGAACCGCGCGCGCGAAACCTTCAGTGCACGGCTTGCACGCGGCACGCGCTATGAAGCGATGATCCGTGCCAAGTTGCGCGCCGGTGGATTGCCGGAGGATCTGCACTATCTCGCGTTGATCGAGAGCGGTTATGACCCGCACGCCTATTCGCGTGCGGCCGCCGTCGGCATGTGGCAATTCATGAGCAGTACCGCACGTGCCGTGGGGCTCCGCGTCGATTGGTGGGTCGATGACCGCCGTGACCCGGCGCGTTCGACGGATGCGGCCGTGCGGTTCCTCGACTATCTCCAGAAGCAGTACGGCTCGTGGTACCTCGCCGCCGCGGCGTACAATGGTGGGCCGGGACGCGTGGCGCGCGGGCTCACACGGTTTGCGGATGAGCTGGAAGGGCGCGATGGAGAAGAGCGTTTCTTCGCGCTCGCGGAGCAGAATTATTTACGGGCCGAAACGAAGAATTACGTACCGCAGCTGATTGCGGCGGCGCTCGTCGCGAAAATGCCGGCGAAGTACGCCCTACGGTACGACACGCTCTCGGCCTATGCCTACGACAGCGTGCGCGCGCTCCCCGGCACGCCGCTGGGGTTGCTCGTCACACGCGGCGGGCTGCCGGATAGTGCCGTCCGCACGCTCAACCCATCGATTCTGCGCGGTATCACCCCGCCAGATGCTCCCACGTGGCTACGCGTCCCCACTGGCGACGGCCTGCGTGTGCAGACGATCCTCGATGGGTTGCGCGACGACGAACGCGTTGGGTATCAGACCCTCACGCTTCGCGGCAGCCGGACGACCTGGCGCGACCTCACGGAGCGTTTCGGTGTGGGCGAGCGCCAGCTGCGATGGTTCAATCCGGGGGCGCGACTCACAAAGGGGCGCCTCGCCGCCGGGCAAACCATCCGGATCCCCGATTCGCTCACGATTCGGTATGCGCTCGGGATTCCGGATCCCTCGA
>JBDKIJ010000341.1:0-5314 GCA_039797155.1 Gemmatimonadota bacterium
GCGGCGCGATGAGCGGCGTCGACCCGCCGCGCCGAAACGCGATGGCGCCGCACGACCCGGCCAAGCCGAGCCGTGCGGCGCCATGGACGCCGGGAACGATGTTCCCGGCAACCGCTTTAGCGACCCACGCGGGTCACGTTCTCGGCGGCAGGACCCTTCTGCCCTTCGACGATGTCGAATTCGACGGCCTCACCTTCGGCCAGGGTGCGGAAACCGCCGCCCTGGATGGCCGAGTGGTGGACGAAGCAGTCCTTCTGGCCGTTGGACGGCGTGATGAAGCCGAAGCCCTTGGCATCGTTGAACCACTTCACGGTTCCGGTCGTACGCATGGTTGTGCTCCTGTTAGCAGATGTTCGTGGTAGCAGTCGGAGCAACACGCCAGAGGTCGCGCAGCCAAACGAAACCGACCCACCAATTGCCGTGACTCCTTCACGACGGAGGCGCCATCACCTGATGACTGCGGCGTAAACGCAAAAGGGCCCGCTCGCTGTGGCAGGCCCGTTCAGTCGGAACTTGTCCGCGCGCCCCGGAGGGCACGCACGTCGCTGACCTGAAAACTAGCAAAGGTCTCGCCAGCGCGCAATTGAAAGGTTCGGTCTCGGGGTACAAGCTCGGCCGCAGCCCTCCCCACTGAAGCCTTTGGCGGCAAGGGATTTACCGGCAACGCCGCGTGGATTCCCTGATGGTATCCCCCCCGCCTCTGCCGCATCTCTTCAGCGCACCCCTGTCGACTCTGACCACGCCGAGGTCCCCAATGCTGTCGTCACTGCTGCCGAACCCCCTGCACCCCGCGGTGGTGCACCTGCCGATGGCCCTGACGATGCTGCTGCCGCTATTCGTCGTCGGATCGCTCTGGGCGATTCGCCGGGGATCAGCCCCCCGCGTGGCGTGGGGCGTGACCGCAGCGCTATTCGCCGCGTTGGCGCTGAGCGCGTGGGTCGCTGTCGAGACGGGCGAAGACACCGCCGAGCAGGTCGAGCGCGTCGTGGCCGAGGAGACCGTGGAGACGCATGAGGAGCGTGCGGAAGCGTTCCAAGTGATGTCGGCGGTGATGTTGGGCGTCGCGTTGGTCGGGTTCGCGCCGGGTCGGGCCGGTCAGGCCGCGCGATTGACCAGTGCCGTCGGCAGTGTCCTGCTGCTGGGTGCCGGCTGGCAGGTGGGCCACTCGGGTGGGGCGCTGGTCTATCAGCACGGCGCGGCGTCGGCGTATGCCACCCCGGGCGGGTCCGCCGAAAAGGCGCCCGCGACAACAACGGGGAGCGGCGGCGACGACGATCGTTGAGCGGTGATCTGCGCAGGGTTGGGCGTTCGTCGCCGCGGCCGCGAGACGGCTATCGCAGCGCGGGCGCCCGCCAGTGCCTGGTGCGCTGCTCGTAATCGTAGCCGAGCTGGATAAGCCGGAACTCGCTCCACGCACGGCCGAAGAAGGTGATGCCGGCCGGGAGGCGGTGGTTGCGGGTGTACCCCATCGGCACCGTGATGGCGGGGAAACCGGTGGTGGGAGCGAAGAGCTGACTGTTGTCGCCGTGCGGCGTATTGAGGTCGCCAATGAGGCGCGGCGGATTGCTCCAGGTCGGATAGATCATCGCGTCGAGCGTCAGCGAATCCATGAGCTGCGTGACGGCGACACGCAGCGCCTCACGGACCTGCTCACGGGACTGGCATCCGGGCTGGTCCTCTGGTGCTTGCGTGACTTGCGATGCGTCACGGAGTCGGAGCTCCACGGTGGGGTGAAAGCGGCGGCTGCGAATGACGTCGTCGAGCGATTTGACCGGTGCATTCGGCGCACGGGCGGCGAGATAGCGATCGAGATCGGCCTTGAAGCGGTTGCAGCTCCCCTGCTGTCGGCGCTGAATGGCGTCGAGCGAGTCGACAAGCACCGTGTCGATGATGATGGCGCCGGCTTTCCGCAGATCGGCTATCGCCTGCTCGAACACCACCTTCACCTCGGCGTCGAGCGTCGGCCGCTCGTACGCCTGACGCAGCACGCCGATGCGTGCGCCCTTGAGCGCACCACGCGTGAGGGCATCGGTGTAACGTGCCACGCGCTTGCGGTCGGCGGGTGCCGTGACGGGATCATTGACGTCGCTGTGCGCGACGACGTCGAAAACGGCGACGGCATCCGCCATGCTGCGCGCCATCGGTCCGGCGATATCCGCGGTCGCATTGAGCGGAATGACGCCCGCGCGCGACGTGAGCCCCATGGTACTGCGGATGCCGACGAGTGCCTGATGCGCCGACGGCCCGCGGATGGAGTTGCCGGTGTCGGTGCCAAGACCGAGCGTGCCGAAACCCGCCGCGACGCCAGCCGCCGTCCCGCCACTCGAACCCGCCGTGACCCGATCCAGTGCGTAGGGGTTCTTCGTATACCCGGGCAGAATCGAACTCACGGTCTCATATGGCGTGAACGCCCACTCGGCCAGATTGCTCTTGGCCAGCACGATGGCCCCGGCGCCCTTCACGAGGCGTACCATCGTCGCATCCTGTTGGGGCTTCCACCCTTCGAGCGCGAGGGAGCCACCGGTCGTCTGCAGTCCAATGGTCTCGAAGTTGTCCTTCACGATCAGCGGAATGCAGTGGAGCGGGCCGACCGCACCATTCTTCGCGAAGCGGGCATCGAGCGAGTCGGCGATGCGACGCGCGTCCGGGTTCACGAGGACGATGCTGTTGATCGCCGGGCCCTGCTTGTCGAGTGCGTCGATACGTGCGAGGTAGCGTTCAACGAGCGCGCGACAGGTCAGGCGCTTCGCCTTGAATGCCGCATGGATCGTGGCGACGGAGGCGGTATCAGCAGGAAACGGCCGTGCTTGTGCTCCGGCCACGGCCGCCGGCAGCATCAGCACGGCGCCTAGGAATGCCACGAGGAAGGTTCGCATGACTAGAATATGAGAGATGAAACGCGTACTCGTGATTGGTGCCGGAGCGGCCGGAAGCATGGCCGCCATTTTCGCGGCCCGCGGTGGGGCTGACACCATCCTGCTCGAACGGACGCGCGACGGGGGGCGCAAGATCCTCATCAGCGGGGGTGGCCGCTGCAATGTCCTGCCGTCTCGGCTGGACGAAACGCGTTATGTCACCGACTCCTCCCCCAACACGCTGCGCAAGATCCTGCGTTCATGGCCGCTCGCAGAGCAGATCGCCTTTTTCGAGCGGGAGGTCGGTATTCCGCTCGAAGAGGAAGTGGAGAGCGCGAAGCTGTTCCCGGCCTCCCACAAGGCGCGTGATGTCCGCGATGGACTGATCGACCTGGCACGCCGGTCCGGCGTGACCTTTCGCTTCGAAACGCGGGTGACGGATATCCGGCGCGACGGGACGCGGTGGCAGGTGATGGTCGACCACGGGGATCCGCTGGAGGCCGATGCGGTCATTATCGCCACGGGCGGATTGTCGGTGCCAAACACGGGCAGTGATGGCTCCGGGCTCACCATCCTGAAGAGCCTCGGGCACACCATGCATCCCACCTATGCCGCGCTGACCCCGCTGTGTACGGATGACACACGGTACGCCGAGCTGGCGGGCATTTCGTTGCGCGTTACGCTGACCTCGACGTCGGCGGCTCATCGCGCCACGGCAAGCGGCGGTTTTCTCTTCACGCACCGCGGCTACAGTGGGCCGTCGGTATTGAACGTGTCGCACGTACCCGTACGGGCGCGGGCCGAAACCGCGAGCGATGCATCGCTCGCGGTGCAATGGACGAAACACGATGATGCCGCGTGGACGGCGCTCCTGCAGCCGCATGGCAGTCGCCAAGTCTCGAGCGTGGTACGCCACGAGCTCCCTGATCGACTCGCGGAGGTGCTCATGGCGCAAGCGCAGGTGGATCCGACCCGCAAGCTCGCGGAGCTGACGCGCGAGGAGCGCCGCCGGTTGATCGACACCTTGGTGCGCGGGCCGCTCCCGTGGAACGGCGATGAAGGCTACAAGAAGGCTGAAGTGATGGGCGGCGGGGTGCGGCTTTCGGAAATCGATCCGCGCACGATGGCGAGTCGGGTGCAGGATGGCCTGTACCTGTGCGGGGAAGTGCTCGATGCGTTCGGCCCGATCGGCGGCTACAACTTCTACTGGGCGTGGGCGACCGGGCGCGCCGCAGGGATGGCGGCCGCAGTTCAGTAGGCACGCAGTCACGCGACCCTCTCGACCCGTCCGAAACGCGAAGCCGGCGGAGACCCATGAGATCTCCGCCGGCTTCGCATCATGTCACCCTGCCGAACCGCCCTTACTTCACCGAGTTCACCATGTCGAAGATCGGGAGGTACATGGCGACGATCATGCCACCGACGACGACGCCGAGGAACACGATCATGATCGGTTCGAGGAGCGACAGGAGTCCGCTCACGGCCGCATCAACTTCATCATCGTAGAAGTCGGCGATCTTGGTGAGCATTTCGTCGAGCCCACCGGTCTGCTCACCAACGGAGATCATGCTGATCACCATGGGCGGGAAGACCTCGCTCTTCTGCAGCGGACCGGCGATGGTATCACCACCGGCAATGCTGGCACGGCTACCCATGATGGCGTCCTGCACCACGCGATTGCCCGATGTCTTGGCGGTGATTTCGAGACCGTCGAGAATGCTCACGCCGGACGAGATCAGCGTGCCCAACGTCCGCGTGAAACGCGACACCGACGACTTGCGGAGCACATCGCCCAGGACGGGCACACGCAGCAAGAGGGAGTCGATCATCAGCTGGCCGGGCGGGGTCGCATAGTACCCCCGGATCATCACCACCGCCCCGAACGCCCCCGCGCCGATCAGATACCAATAGGCCGCCAGAAAATCGGACAGCCCGATCACGACCTTCGTGGGGAGGGGCAGCTCGTTGCCGACGCTGGCGAACATCTCGGCAAAGGTGGGGATCACCTTCCAGAGCAGGATCACGATACACAGCCCCGCCACACCCATGATGACGGACGGATAGATCATCGCACCCTTCACCTTCCGCACGAGCGCGTCGTTCTTTTCCATGAAGACGGCCAGGCGGTTCAGGATGATGTCCAGAATACCGCCCGCTTCGCCGGCTGCCACCATGTTGGTGTAGAGCTCGGAAAACGCCTTGGGGTGCTTCCGCATGGCGTCCGCGACCGTGTTGCCCGACTCCACGTCGAAGACGACCTGGCGGACGACGTTCGCCAGGACGGGGTTTTCGCTCTGCTTGGCGAGAATATCGAGCGCCTGCACGAGCGGCAAACCGGCGTTGATCATCGTGGAGAACTGCCGCGTGAAAATCACGATATCCCGCATCGGGACGCTGCCGCCCAGACGACTGGCCGGCTTCTCCTTCGACTCGTCGACCTTGACGATCGTCAGCCGCTG
>JBDKIJ010000342.1:0-2592 GCA_039797155.1 Gemmatimonadota bacterium
CCCCTGGGTGTCATTACAGATCGGGACCGTGATGTAGAAGCTGGAGAGCGAGGCCGACGTGGTCCCGGAGCCTCCGGTGTCGGTGCCGGTTGGTGCCGTCGTGGAGGCTTCACTCGAGGCGCCGCCGCATCCCCACAGGACCCCGCAGATAAGCGCGATACCGATGGTCGGGCGCAGCGCAGCGGAGATCATTCGAGAACCTTGCATACAGGACACCGGGATACAGGTGAGCGAAAACGTCGTATGGATGAGAACACGCAAGCCGTGCGTAGCCCCACCTAACGACAAAGGATCGCACCATTACCAGAAGTGCGTGGGAAGTAGCGTCTCCGATTCGTCCCTTTACGGAAACTGATCAGTGAAGAACCGGGCCCGGCCTGGATGGCGACATGGTTGGGCCTGACAATTGCGCCTGCCATGCCGCATGCCCCGGATCGAGCCGCGCTCCGCACGCAATGGCGCTCAGCGCAATGGCGCTCAGCGCCTGTGGCGCCGATTCGGGCCGGGGATCACGTCCGGAGCGGCCGACGATGATCCGTCCGGCATCACCACCTATTCGATAGCCGGCGCACAGTTCGGGCTCGCACTGCTGTGGACCGCGCTGCTGACGTGGCCGCTCATGGCCGCCGTCCAGCTCATGTGTAGCCGGATCGGCATGGTGACGGGCGGTGGCCTGATGGCGGCGTTTACGCGTCGCATCCCTCGCGCGCTGCTCATTCCCATCTGTCTCGCGCTGTTCAGCGCGAATACGCTCAACATCGGTGCAGACCTCGCCGCGATGGCCGACGCGGCTGAACTGTTGACCGGGATCAGTTCACACCTGTGGGCGGGCACCTTCGCCGTTGGCATTCTCTGGTCGACCATTCAGCTGCATTACGCCAGCATGGCCAACGTGCTGAAATGGCTGACGCTGGTCCTCGTCGCGTATGTGGCGACCGCGATCAAGCTGGGTCCTGATTGGCATGCCGTCCTGCAGGCGACCGTGACACTCAACATGCCAGCGGGTGACGAAACGCGATCCGCGTGGGGAACATTGGTCGCCATCCTCGGGACCACGATCAGTCCCTATCTCTTCTTCTGGCAGGCGGCGCAGGAAGTCGAAGAAGAGAAGGCGATGGGACGTCACACTCAGCTCGAGCGCGTCGGCGCGACGACCAGTGAGCTGCGGTGGCGACGGCTCGACGTCGGCATCGGGACGTTCTGGTCGAATCTGGTGATGTTTTTCATCATTCTCACCACAGCCCTCACGCTATATCCGAGCGGGATGTCGTCGCTGTCAACAAGTCGCGAGGTCGCCGAAGCGCTGAGGCCGCTGGCGGGATCCTTTGCCACCACATTGTACGCCATCGGCCTGATCGGCACGGGCGCCCTCGCGATTCCGACGCTCGCGGGTTCTGCCGCGTACGCGAGCGCCGAGCTGTTTGGCTGGCGTCAAGGGATGGATGAACGGCTCAGCGCGGTCCCCGGCTTCTATGCGGTCATCATCGGGTCCGTGCTGATGGGGGTCAGCATGGATCTCCTGAACGTCAATCCCATTCAGGCACTCTACTGGTCGGCGGTCGTGAACGGACTGCTCGCGCCGATCCTGCTGACGGGAATTGTGGTGGTGGCCTCGGATCCGGTCATCATGCAAGGCCAACCGAGTCCCCGCATGGCACGCGTGAGTGTGGCGGCCACGGCTCTAGTGATGACCGTCGCCGCGATCGGACTGCTCGCCACCATGTGGCGCACCGGGTGAGTTACCGGAGCAATCACGTTGTTGTCGCGATGCTACCGGAATCGGAGCGCGGGATCTGTGACCCGACCAAGACGCAACATGATCAGATCGCGGAGATAATTCTGATACAGCCGCCACGGCGCCCGATCCCCCTGGGTCGGAAGGCGCGAGAGCGCCCGTTGCACGTACCCCGAGGTGAACTCGAACACCGGTCGCGCCGCCACCGACGGATCGCGTACGGGCCGGCACTCGACGTATCCCCGCCGCTGCATCAATCGCAGCAGTCGACAGACATGATCGGCTACGAGATCACACTTGAGCGTCCACGACGCATTCGTGTAGCCGAACGCGGACGCCAGATTGGGGACGCCGCTGTACATCATCCCCTTGTAGGCCATGGTCGTCGCCAGATCGATTCGATCGCCGTCGACGATGAGATCGATGCCATCCAGGATCTTCACGTTGAGCCCCGTCGCCGTCACGATCACATCGGCGTCGATCGTCTCGCCGGATTGCAGACGCACCCCCTGCTCCGTGAAGCAGTCGATGCTGTCGGTCCGTATCGAAGCCTTCCCCTCGCGCAGCACCCGAAAGAGGTCGCCATCGGGGACAAGGCAGAGTCGCTCGTCCCACGGCTGATACCGCGGAGCGAAGTGCACATCGACGGGGAATGCCGACCCCAACGCGGCACGAGCCTGTGCCCGCAGTGATCGCTTGAAGACGTCAGGGCGACGCCGAGCGATCTGATAGTAGAAGAGGCTGCGACCGATGTTCTTGGCGCGCGTGATGGCATACGCGAGACGGGACGGCAGCCACCGTCGGAGACGGTTGGCGACGCGATCTTCGGCGGGAAGCGTCGCGATATAGCTGGGAGA
>JBDKIJ010000343.1:0-2626 GCA_039797155.1 Gemmatimonadota bacterium
GCGGAACTGCACCGGCTGATCGAGCCCCGCGGCGCGCGGACGGAAGCCGTTCCAGCGCAGCGTGTACCAGAATTGCCGCGCCCCGCCGGTCACCGTGCGCATGTCGGCAAGCGTCGACGGATGTACGATCGCCACGTCGTCACCACGGGTCGTGGCGATGGCGCCATCCGGGAGAATCAACGGCAAGTCGCCACGCCACACGCTTCGGACCACACCCAGCGTCTTGTCGGTAGCCAAGCTCACCACGAAGACGGAATCGCCGTTACCACGCACGAGCAGGGAACGACCCAGCGGATCCATGCGCAGCTCGCGTGCCACACCCGGGAGCCGGATCGATCCCGTTTCGCTCTCCTCGAAGCGGTCTACGATGCGCAGCTCGTCGTCTCCTTCGAGGGCCACGAAAAACCGATCCCCACTGGGCGTTGCCGCGATGGCGCGAATCGGATCATCCATCTCCAGCTGTAACGCGCGACCAAGATCACGCGTCCGCACGGCCGCCACGATCTCGCTCCCGCCAAAGAACATGCGATCGCCGATCGCACCCGCCGTGGCGGCAATCGCGCGCCGCAGGGCCGCCGAATCACCGCCGACATTGAACGCGACGGAGTCGCTCACCGTCTGATTGGGTGGACGCACGCGCCACACGATCGCCCGGTCGCCCTGCGCGCCGGCCACGATCAGCGAGCCGTCCGGCTGGGCAGCGATCGCGTGAGCGGGCAGAGGGGGCGTGAGGCGCCAGTCGCCACCGCTTGGCGTGTATCGCACCAGCTCGCCGCGCTGCGTCAGGGCGAAGATTGCGCCGCCATCGGCCGACGACAGCTGTCGAGCCGTGTCCGTGCTGATTCGGGTCACGGTGCCCAGTCGCACATCGATCCGCACCGGCGCACCGCCGGTGTCGATGGCCGCGAGGTACCCGTCGTCGGGACCAAAAGCGATCACGCGCGACAGCGGCGGCACCTTGGCGGCCGACCGCCAGATGATCGTATCGAGTGCCGGGTAACGGGCAGCCGTCATCAGACCACCGTCCTGCGACACGCGCAGGACGATGGGATCAGGGCCACCGGGGATACTGGGAGGGGCGCCGGCTCCGGAGGGGCGGGACGAGCGATCGGCGCAGCCGCCGGCAACACCGCACGCGAGGAGCACGAGCGCCGACACGAGGAGCGTGCGCACGAGGGAAAACTACCCGCCTGAGCGAGACGAAGGGAGGGGCTTGCCAGAGCGAAAACGCCCCGATCCCGGAGTCGGGATCGGGGCGTCGTGCCAGAGGGGCCGGGCGGCCGTGGCCAGGGTCAGTAGCTGGCGCCGAAGAACCAGGTCCCGAAGCCCTTGGAGCCGGGCCGGCTGACGGGGACCGCCCAGTCCCACCGGATGATCGCGATCCCGAACAGGTTCATGCGGAGCCCGAAGCCATAGCTCTGCAGCAGTTGGCGCTGGCGGGAGAAGTCGTAGTCCACCGGCTGGGTGAGGTGGACCGTCTGCCCCTTGGACCACGCGACCCCGGCGTCGTAGAAGAACAGCCCATCAATCGGCGGGAGCCCGCCCAGCAGGTTGGTCCGGGCGCCATACCGGCGGATGATCGGGAACCGGAGTTCCGCGTTGGCGAGCGCGACTCGGCTGCCGATCAGTTCCACCGAATTGCAGGAGGACCCGTCATCACTGGGCAACCCCGTACAATTGACGAAGCCCAAGTCTTCCCGATTGTACCCGCGAACGAAGTCGGGACGCCCGATCCACTTCGGGAACCGCGACTCGTCACGCCCCACCGACATGCTGGTGAAGAGGCGGGTCGAGAAGGTGACGTAGTTGAACAGGATCGGGATGTAGGATCGCGCGTCGGCGAGATATTCCGTCCATTGCCACGTCCCCACGCTCGGCTCCACCTCGAACCGAATGCGCTTGCCGGAGATCGGCCCCGTGTACCCCATCAGCGAATTGTCGGTCACCCACGCCAGATACGGCGACACGGTATTCGCCGAGGCCACATTGCGCGTGTCGCCCCGCTGGAAACCGGTGGCGTAGCCGAAGTTGTAGTCGACGAGCCGCGTGAATGGGAACACCTGTTGATCCACGTTCTGGAAGCGGGCGCCCAGTTCGAAGCGGGTGAACCGATTGATGGGGTAGAGCCCTGCGCCAAACACCTGCCGCATGACGAGTCGCGTGATCTCCTGCGACTGCAGGAACTGATTGTTCCCCTGCGGAATCTGGACGTAGTTCGACAACAGGTAGATCGGCTGCTGAATGACGCCGGTGGTGTACTGCAGACGCCGACCGAGGCTGGTGTACCCCACGAACACCTGCGCATCGCTCAGCTGCCCGTTGATCGAGCCGGAGAGCGCGAGGCGACGATCGCCGAGGAGATCACTCAGCACCACGGTGGTGCCACCGTACGTCCCCTGACCCCAGCCCCCCTGCTGATAACCGATGCTCGGTTGCGCGACATACTCGGGGGTGAGCTTGGCCCGGTAGCGCGTGTCCTTGAATCGTGTGGTGTCCGGCAGGTTGAAGTCGAAGCTGTCCATCAGCGCCTTCACACTCACCTGTTCGGCCATGCGCGCGAGTGTCATCGCGGGCAGGTCACCCGAGGCGCGTGCTGGTGCCCCGGTGGCAGGGCGATAGTACGACT
>JBDKIJ010000344.1:0-4357 GCA_039797155.1 Gemmatimonadota bacterium
GTACTTGTCGTCGATGTGGCCGGAGAACATCGCGAGCAGATACCGCGTGACGAGGGGACGCTGCCGCTCGACCGAGGTGTGCTTCTCAATGATGGCCTGCACCTCGCGGGTGCGCGAAATGTAGGCGTAGAAATCGTCCACCATGGGATCGCATGCGCCCTTGCAGGCCTGTTCCCAGACCTGAATGACGCCGAGATCCTTGGTGCTCACCTGCAGGAAGTCGATCCGCTTCCGGATGTCTGGATCCGAGACCGTGATGCGGCCATCGGGGTATGCGCGTTCGACGGGGACGGACTTCTTGCCAGAGAGAAAGGACAGCATGGGCGGTAGGGCAGAGGCAATCGCCAGGTGAGGCACGCACATCCCACTTCGGATGCGGGGTCAGCCGTAACCTGAGTCATGGACCACAACCCCGATAGGGGCCATGCTCCTGAGATTCGACGACTGATCGTGTGCCTCGCAACGCGACCCGTTCATTTTAGGTCCGACCGGTCCTATTTCGATGCGGGGCTGGCCGGATTGCGTCGCGGTCCCTCGTCCCCTTCCTCGTCCCTTTACTCGTACCGCAGTGCCTCGACCGGGTCCAGTTTCGAGGCCTTGAGTGCCGGGAGCATGCCGAACGCGACACCGGTCAGCGCACTTGCCGCGAGCGCCGTCACCACGATGCTGGTGGGGAGCGTGGCCGGGATGGTGGTGTTCGCGCGAATGACCCACGCGAGCAGCGCTCCGATCGATAGCCCAATGAGCGCGCCAATGCTGGTGAGCGTGGCTGCTTCCACCAGGAACTGCCATCGGATGGTTCCCGCCGTCGCGCCCAGCGCCTTGCGCACGCCGATTTCGCGTGTGCGCTCCGTCACGGAGATCATCATGATCGCTACGACACCGACACCGCCAACGAGCAGCGCCACGGCCGAAAGCGCGAGGCCGACCGCAAAGATGGCCCCGAATAGCTGGTTGAAGGTGTCCATGATGCGGTCCTGCTCAATCAACGCGAAGTTGCTGCGCATCCCGGGCTTGAGGCCGCGCCGTGCGCGAAGCGAGGCGGTGACCTCGTCCATGACCTCGGAAGGAACCGCGTCACGCGCCGGGCGCACAAAGAGGGAAAGGCCCGTACGCGGGGCATCCAGTTGCCGCATATTGGCATAGAGCGGCATGATTGCCCGCGGCGTGTCTGGTCCACGCCCTTCGAGGGAACGGAGAAACCCGGCCTTGTCGGTATAGATGCCGATGACGGTGAACTGTCGCCCGTTGATCGTGACCGATTTGCCGATCGGCTCGGACTGGCCGAACAGCTGGGTCTTCAGGGTGTCGTTGATCAGCACCACGGGTTGACCGGCCACGTCCTCGGTGCGCGTGAAGTTGCGCCCCGGCGCGATGTCCGCGGCACTGACCATCGGCCAGTCCACACTCATCGCGTCAAAGCCGACGTTGTCCACGCGATTGTTCCGGTACGCGAAGTTCCCCTGACCGCCCGACATGCCGACGGTCGCAGCCACTCCTGGGAGCCGACGGATCATCTCCCATTCGCCGATGCTGATGGGCGGATTCCGACGGTCCGGACACTTTTCGTCAGTGCCATCGCACCCCTGCAAGCCGATGCCACGGCGCTGCACGATGAACGTGGTCGCGCCGATCTGCTCAAGGTCCGATTGAAATGACGTGCGGATCCCATTGACGACGGCGCCCATCGTCACCACCACAAAGACGCCGATGGCCACACCGGCGATCGTGAGTGCCGCCCGGACCTTGTTCGATCGGATGGACTCGAGCGCCATCCCCACCCCTTCGAACGCCAGCAGAAAACGATTCACGGCTACTCCGACCGCAGGGCGGCGATGGGGTCGAGCTTCGACGCGCGACTTGCCGGATAGATCCCGGCGACAATGCCGACGCCGGCACCGGTCACGATCGCCGCTGCGATGGACCAGGGGGCGACGGCGGCCGGCAGCGGGGTCACCGCCGCGATGAGTGCGGCGAGGGCGATCCCGCATGCAATGCCGATCATGGCACCGATCGTACTCAGGGTGGCAGCTTCGACCAGGAATTGCGCCATGATATCGGAGCGCTTGGCTCCCAGCGCCTTCCGCACGCCGATTTCACGGGTGCGCTCGGCGACCGCCACGAGCATGATGTTCATGATGACCATCGCGCCTACGACCAGACTGATCGCCGGGAGGGCCGTGCCAAAAAGGACGAGGCGGCCCTTGAGCTGATTGATGAAGCCGAAGGCCGCGTCCTGCGTGACGAGCCCGAAGTTGTCCGGCTCCCCGGCGCGAATCCCGCGAACGGCGCGCAACGTGCTGCGGGTCAGCTCCATCCCATCGGTCAATGACGCGCGATCGGCTCCCTGAACAATGAGCGACCCCACATCGCGCATCGGACGGATGATGCGGCCCATCGGTGACGTATGCGGCGCAATGGCGAGGCGATCCAGCGAGAAGCCGAAGACCGTCCCCTGCTTCTCGACCACACCGATCACGGTGAAGGGGACCCCGGCGATGCGTAGTTGCCGCCCTTCCGGGTTGAGCCCCGGGAAGAAGTGCTCGGCGACTTCCACGCCGATCACGAGGACCGGCGTCCCCGCGCGGACTTCCTGGTCGGTAAATGCGCGCCCCTGCGTGATCGCGAACTTCTTGATCACGAAATAGTTCGCGTCTGTTGCGACGGCCTGCACCTGACGCGGGCGAGCGCCGGGCGCCGAGGCGTATTTGAACGTCTCGCTGGCGATGGTCGATGGCATTGACGCGGGCAGCGACGCGCGCACGGCTTGTACGTCCGTCATGCGCAACAGCGGACGCCGCCGAGCCTCACGGGCGCTACTCCCTCGCTGCCCCCCGGGGCCCACGTTGTCGAAGCGACGCAGCGTGAACGTGTTCGTGCCAATGAGGCGTCCCGCAAAGTCTTCCTCGACATACTTGCCCATGCCCTCGACGATGGACACGACGGCGATGAGGAACATCACACCGATCATGACGCCCAGCAGGGTGAAGGCACTCTTCAGCTTCTGGACGCGAAGCTGAGCGAGGGCGAGGAGCACGGCATCGCGGGCTTTCATGCGTAGGCGAGACCAACCCGCTGCATGAACTGTTCGCGTCGCTCGTCGCTGGCGATCACGCCGTCACGCAGGACAACCACCCGTCGCGCATGGGCGGCGATATCAGGCTCATGTGTGACCATCACGACCGTCTGCCCCTGTTGCGAGAGCTCCTCGAACACCCGCATGATCTCTTCCGACGTCTGACTGTCGAGATTTCCGGTGGGCTCATCGGCGAGCAGGATGGAAGGCCGATTCACCAGGGCGCGCGCAATGGCGACGCGTTGCCGCTGGCCGCCCGACAGTTCGTTCGGGCGATGATGCATGCGCTGGCCGAGTTGCACACGATCGAGCGCTTCGGCGGCGCGCCGCTTGCGCTCGTCGGCGGGAATACCCGCGTATACGAGGGGCAGTTCGACGTTCTGGAGCGCGCTGGCGCGGGGCAGGAGGTTGAACGTCTGGAAGACGAAGCCGATTTCCTGATTGCGCACCCGCGCCAGTTCGTCCTCCGACATCGTGCTGACCTGCAGGCCGTTGAGCCAGTACTCACCGGCATTGGGCGTGTCGAGGCAGCCGATGAGATTCATCAGCGTCGACTTCCCGGAGCCTGACGGGCCCATGATCGCCACGTACTCATTGCGAAGGATGGCCAGATCGACGCCGCGCAGCGCGCGGACGATTTCGCCCCCCATGTCGTACTCGCGCTTGAGTTGCCGGGTAACGATGACCCAGTCCTTGCCGGGGGCCGCACCGGCCGTCGTGACGGCGGCGCGACGCTCCCCGGTGCTGCCGAGCGGGATCTCTTCCATCACGTCGATGGGCCCGTGAATCACGGCTTCGTTCCGGCCGGCTTCTTCTCGTCCGGCTTCGCCACGCGGATCAGCGCACCATCCTTGAGCTCGCGGATGGCCTGATACGTCCCCGCCACAATGGTTTCACCCGTCTTGAGGCCATCGAGGACTTCGAAGTGGCGCTCGCCGGCGATCCCGACCTTGACCGGTCGGAAGGTCACCTTGTTGTCGGTGCCGACCACGAATACCCCTTCGACATCCCGCTTCCCGACATCGCGGGTCGGTTCGCGTCCCATGGTGACGGCGGTGTCGGCGTTCGGCAGCGCCTCGTTCTCACGCACCGTGAGGGCGATGATCGGGATGCTGAGCACCTTGGTGCGCGAGGCCGTGACGATCTTGGCCGTCGCGCTGAAGTCGGGGCGCGTTTCGACCGGCGGATTCACCAGCTGGACGCGGACCTCGTAGTCGATGGCCTGATCTCCCGTGTTGGCCGCTGCCGTCTTGGTGACCGAGCTGTTGGAGATCTCGACCA
>JBDKIJ010000345.1:0-7333 GCA_039797155.1 Gemmatimonadota bacterium
CCACCGGGAACGCCTCGGACGCCGACGTTGTCATTCGCCGTGGACGGGTATGCCTCCGAGGTGGTGGCGAAGTTTCTGGCGCCGCGCGGGGTCTACGTATCGAACGGCGACTTCTACGCCACGACCGTCGCGCGCAATCTGGGCTATGCCGAGGCGGGACTCGTGCGTGCCGGCTGCGCTTGTTACACCACGAGCGATGAAGTCACCCGGTTGGTGGATGGCGTGCAGGATCTCGTACGTGGCGGCGCCTGAATGCCCCACGCGCAGGCCGACCGGCATGGGCGTGCGGCATCGATTGTCCCGTTGCTGCTGGGGCTCGTGCTTATGGTCGGTGCCTGCGTTTCCGATCGGGCACCGGTCATTACGGCATCCCTGCCACGCGCTGAATTCCTGTTGTCCGCCGGTGATTCGACCTATTGGGCGCAAAGCGATGGCACGCAGTTACGGGTGCGGAGTGCTCCGCTGCTCCTGACCCGTGTCGATGGGGCGCTGATTGAGGTCTTCCTCACGGACGACGCGTCGGAATACGCGGAGGCGTCGTTTTTTGCGACGCAACTGTGGGCGCGCCCGGTCTCCGGGGGGGACAGTGTCCGGCTGCACACCGACAGCACGGTGGATCGCGCGCGCGCACGGTGGCGTCGACAGTTCCCCGCCGAAGAGGAGCTCACGCCCGATGACGACGTGGCGAGCGAGGAACCGGCGACGGTAGTCCACGAGTCGCTGGACTTGCTCGACGTGCACGGGCCGTATGTGAGCGTCGAACGGCGCCTTGATGCGGACATTGCAGGAGGTCCGCCGCATGAGCACACGGTTGCGCGCTTCGTGCTTGATGTCCGGACGGGTGCGCGTCAGACCGTTGCGATGCTGTTCGGCGAGGCAGAAGGCGCGCGCGTCGAAGCACAGGCGCGTCGCCTGTTCGGGCAGCAGCTCGACTCGATTCGCGCCGCCGGAGTGCAGGGTGATGAGCGCGCCGCTGCTGCGCTCCCCACGTTGGACAGTTTTCGATTCATTTCGACGAGCTATGCCATCATGAACGTGCGTGGCGCACCGGCGGTGGAATTCCTCGCGGTCGGTCGTGGCGTGAACGGCGAAGCCCTGACCATGCACGTACCGCCGCAGACGGTGGCCGAGCCGAGCTGGTGGGGCGCCGTGCGACCCACGCTGCCCAAGTGGTCATCGGATTCGTCGCGTGCGGAATGGTCCGGCCAGACCTACCGCGTACAGGCGCGTCGAGGAGGCGAGAACGAGTTGGCGATTACGATGTCCACCGCAGATTCCAACGATTCCACGGATTCCACGGCACGTGGCAGCGTGGTCGCGACCGTCGAAGGCCCGCTGTATCAGTTGATCGCATTGGATGCGCCCGCGCTCGATTCAGCATCGCGTTCGGCACTGGCCCGTGCGTTCGACGCGGCGACCATGTTGGATGCCGGTGCGGAGCAGGCGACCTTTCGGGTACCGTCGCCCTTGGCGGATCCGTACCGGCGCCAGCGCTCGCCGCTGGCTTTCGTTCTTCATCGACCATGACCGATCCCACGCCGCACCCCGTCGCCGCTTCGCAGCATGAAACGAGCGAGCTCATCATGCCGCACGATGCCAACATTCTCGGGCATGCCTTCGGTGGCGCCATCATGGCGATGGTGGACAAGGCCGCCGCGGTGGCCGCGTTTCGACACGCGCGTTCGGCGTGTGTGACCGCGTCGATTGACCGCGTGGATTTCCGTGAGCCAATTCACGTTGGCGATCTCGTCACCTGCCGAGCGAGCGTGAATTTCGTGGGGACGACCTCGATGGAAGTCGGCGTGCGCGTCGAGGCGGAGGATCTGATCTCCGGGCAGCGTCGCCACACGAACACGTGCTATCTCACGTTTGTCGCGGTCGATCGCAACGGCCGGCCGGTGCGCATCGGCAAGGTGCTGCCGGAGACGGACGAACAGCGACGTCGGTATGATGCGGCGCAGGCGCGGCGGCAACGGCGGTTGGAGGAGCGGCAGGCCGAGGGGAGCTGAATCGGGACCGTTTGCTCGCGGCTGGGAACCGTTCGCGGCTGTGACGGAGTTGTACGGAGGTCGTCTTTGGGACGAACGCCGGGACAGGAAATCGCACCGTGATGTGGCGGTTGGCCCTCCCTCCACACATTTCGGGTGTTTTCCATGATTCGTTCGCTGCTGGTTGTCGGTGCTGCCCTGTCGCTCAGTGCCTGTTTTGCGGCCCAGCCGATGCCGGAGTCACGTCCGGCGCTCATTTCCGACCGTCCGGACTTCACCGAAGCCACGGCGATCGTCGACCCGAAGCGGGTGCAGGTCGAAATGGGACAGACGATCACGCGTGACGGTACGCTCCGCGAAACGACGGTCGGTGAAGTCCTGATTCGTGCCGGGCTTGCCGATGGGATCGAGTTGCGCGTCTCCCCCAATTCGTGGCTCCGGGCCAGCGAAGGGGGAACCGTCACCAGCGGGCTTCAGGACGCCAACATCGGATTCAAGATCCGCCTTTTGGAGGGCTCGGAAGAACCCTCGTGGCGTCCCGAACTCTCGGTTATCACGCATACCACCGTGCCGACCGGCGCGGCGGCGTTCCGTGCACCGCGCCTGCAGCCCGAGATCAAGCTCTTGGCGGCGTGGCCGTTGTCCGAACGGGTGGCGTTGTCCAGCAACCTGAACGCATCGCGCCCGGTGGACGGGGGACGTGCGTTCACCGAATACGCCGGCAGCTTGTCGCTGGGTGTGGCGATGACCGACCGCGTGGCCGGGTACATCGAGGGGTTTGGCTTCGCGCCCCAGGACGGATCCGACACCGTGAACCGATATCTGAACGGCGGCTTCACCTATCTGCTCTCACCGGACGTCCAGTTCGACATCCGGGCTGGTGTCGGTCCGACCCGGTCCTTGTCGAAGACGCACTTCTACGGCATCGGGCTGGTCGTTCGTCGCTGATCCTGGTGTTCGCGTGACGCGCGCCCGACGCGCGAATGAAGCGCTAATGAAGCTCGTCGGTCGGGGCCTGTGCGGTTACCTTCCCCGCCATGCCCGACCGACCATCGGCCGACACCTTCGCGGCGCTGCGGTACGATAATTTTCGCCGCTACATCGTCGCGCTATTCCTGCTTACTCTGGGGATCCAGATCCAGGGGACGGTCGTCGGCTGGCAGGTCTATGACCTCACGAAGGACCCGCTCGCCCTTGGCCTGATCGGGCTCGCGGAGGCGCTGCCGGCGATCAGCATGTCGCTCTTCGCCGGCCATGTCGCAGACACCCACGATCGCCGACGCGTGGCGATGCTGGCGCTGCTGGTGCTGGTGGGTTGTTCCCTCGCCCTGTGGTGGCTGGCCGCCCCATCGCCGCTGTTGCTCGGTACTCCGGCGAGTGCGCTCCGAGTGCGCGCCATCTATGGCGTCATCATTGTCAGCGGTATCGCCCGCGCCTTTCTTCAGCCGGCCCGTCAAGCGTTGAGCGCGGAATTGATCCCGCGGGAGCTCGCCAGCAATGCGATCACCTGGCGCAGCGGGACCTGGCAGCTTGGCGCGGTCCTCGGGCCGGCGCTCGGCGGCGTGCTCTATGCGGTCGGCGGCACCACGCTGGGGTACGCTGTCGATGCCGCGCTCATGGTGGGGGCCGTGGCGGCGCTCATCGCCGTCCGCCATCAGTCTCCGCGGCGTGAGCGCACCGATGAACCCACGCGTATCGCGCTGATGGGCGGGTTGCGTTTCGTGTTCGGTGAACCGGTGCTCCTCGGCGCGCTGACGCTCGATCTCTTCTCCGTGCTCTTTGGCGGGGCGGTGGCGCTGCTCCCGATCTTTGCCGGCGAGATCCTGCATGTTGGTCCGACCGGGCTTGGCGTGCTGCGCGCCGCGCCGGCGGTGGGCGCCGTACTCACCAGCATCGCACTCACCCGGTGGCCCCCCTTCGCGCACACCGGACGCAACCTCCTGCTGGCGGTCGCCGGCTTCGGCGGCTGCATGATCGCCTTTGGTCTGAGTGAGCAGGTCGCGTGGTCCGTGCTCTGGCTTGCGCTCAGCGGCGCGTTCGACATGGTCAGCGTCGTGATCCGCAGCCTCCTGTTGCAGGTGCGCACGCCGGAGGCACTCCTCGGGCGCGTGTCGGCGGTGAATCAGATCTTTGTCGGCTCGTCGAACGAGATTGGCGCCTTCGAGTCGGGGGTGACCGCGCGGTGGTGGGGGGCCGTGACGGCGGTCATCGTGGGTGGGTGTGCGACGCTTGCCGTGGTAGCGACCGTCGCGTGGCGCGTGCCGTCGATGCGTCGGCTTCGGCAGCTGCAGCCGTAGCGCGGCACCGGTGCGTCAGTCGGTCACCACTTCTTCGGTGAGCGGCAGCTCGATTTCGGTGCCGTCCTTCGCCACCAGCACGTCGTTGAAGACGTGGCGTGCCTCACGTTCGAGTTCGCGGGCATCGCGCGAATAGCGTGCGGAGATGTGCGTGAGCGCCAAACGTCGTGCGCCCGCGGCCTTCGCCACCTGGGCCGCCTCGCGCGCCGTGCTGTGCCCGGTCTCCACCGCCCGCGCCGCTTCTTCTTCACAAAACGTGGCTTCGTGGATCAGCAGATCGGCGTCACGCGACGCGTCGATGGTGGCTTGGCAGGGGCGCGTGTCGCCCGTGAGCACGACGCGGCGTCCCCGACGGCGTTCGCCCACCAGCATCGCCGGTGTGACGACGCGGCCGTCGTCGAGCGTGATGGCTTCGCCCTTGTGAATGCGCCCCCAGAGCGGCCCCTCCGGGATTCCCATAGATCGGGCCAGGTCGGGGTTGAAGCGACCGAGTCGTTCCTCTTCGACAACCGCATAGCCCAGTGACACCGACCCGGCGTGGTCGACGGCGAAGGTCTCGATGCGGTAATCGCCACGTTTGAGCGACGCGCCCGCTTCGAGCTCGGTCAACTCGATCGGAAACGGGGTCCGTTCACCGCCCAGGCTCAGGCATTGGCGGATGATGCGCCCAGCGCCACGGGGAGCCCAGAGGCGCATGGGTTCCGTTCGCCCCTGCAGCGACAGCGTCCGGATGAGCCCGGTGAGGCCGAGCAGATGATCCGCGTGCGTATGCGTGAAGAACAGCTCCTCAAAGGTGAAGGAGACGCCGTAGCGCATCATCTGTCGCTGGGTGCCCTCCCCGCAGTCGAACAGCAGCGTCTGCCCCTCGCGGATGATCGCCACGGACGCGACGCCCCGTTCCACCGTGGGGCGGGAGGCGGCAGTACCCAGAAATCGGATGAGGAACGGCATCGCACGAATATAGACGCGAAGGGACGAGCGGCCGCAGGTGTGATCCTTGGGCGCTTGGGTGGGACGGCGGCCCCGAGTTTGCGAATCCCTGTCCCCGCCGACGTAGCGGAAACGTGGCGGCCTGAGGCTTGCATACGGTTGGGGCAAGAATCGCCGGGTCACTGACGCTGTGACGGTTCTACGGGTGCGGCAATGGCGTCGCAAGCACACAGGTATCCGGATCGCCGGGGGGCGTATGACCGGAAAGAGCAGACGCGGGTTCGCGTCGATGGATCCCGCACGTCAGCGGGAGATCGCAAGCAAGGGTGGCCGTGCCGCCCACGAGAAGGGCACGGCACACGAGTGGTCGTCGGACGAAGCCCGGGAAGCCGGGCGGAAGGGGGGCGTCGCCGTGAGCCGCGATCGGGCCCACATGGCCGCGATCGGACGGGAAGGGGGCGAGTCGCGCAGTGCGGCGGCGCGTCAGGCGCGGTTGGCGCGCCTGCAGGAACGTGAGGTCCCGATGCAGATCGTCCGCGAGGGCACACGCGGCACCCTGCATGTGGAAGGGGAGCGTCCGCGCTCACTCATGAATGGCCTGATCGACGGACCGAGCGATCTTTCGGCCGACGGCGCCTCGACGCCGTAAGGCGTCAGAGCTCCGGGTGGCGCGCCAGCAAGGCGTCGAGTCGTGCGCGGTCGATATTCCGGCCGCTCACGACGGCCACTACGGGGCCGTCCAACGATGAAATCGCGCCGTGGCGGAGCGCGGTGACCGTCACCACACCCGCTCCTTCCACCACCCACCCCGTGGTGCGGTGCATCCACGCGATCGTTTCCCCGATCGCCTCTTCGCTCACGAGCACCAGATCATCGGCGCAGTACTGGCCGATGTGCAGCGCGTCGTCATCGATCGCGCCCGCGAGCCCGTCGGCGAGCGTCGGCGTGACGGGGATGTCGATGACATGACCGGCGCGTACGCTCTTCGTCATGACGGGGGTCTCTTCGCTCTGCACGCCGATCACACGGACGTGCGGCGCTTTGGCGCGGAGCACGGCTCCCATGCCGCCCAGCAAGCCACCACCACCCGTGCAGATGATACAGGTGCGCATCGTCGGCACCTGGTCGAGCAGTTCGAGCGCCACCGTGCCCTGACCGGCGAGCAGGTCGAGGCCCAGGCACGGATTGATGAAGCGAATGCCTTCACGTGCGGCATGCGCCTTGGCCACGATCATGGCGGCGTCGTAGTCGGCGGCCTCGTCGTTCACCGACGTGCCAAGCGCGCGGATCCCGTCTTTTTTCACCTGCGGCGCGGTGCTCGGTACGTACAGCATCGCCGGCGTCTTGAAGGCGTGCGCCGCGTACGCGACTCCCAATCCGTGATTCCCCGCACTCGATGCCACGATGCCGCGCGCGCGCTCCTCGGGGGTCATCGAGGCGAGCACATTGTACGCGCCGCGCACCTTGAATGACCCCGTCGGATTTTCGAGCTCCAGCTTGAGGAGCACCTCAACGCCCAACGCGTCTGACAGCGCGTCGCTGCGCACGACGCGCGAGGGGGCCAGTACCGAGCGCAGCCGTTCGGCGGCAGCCTGCACCGCCTCGATGGCGGGGATGACGGCGGGGTTGGGGAGCGGACGGGTCATGCCGGAAGATATCCGGGCGCGTGCCCGCTCGCCGTGGCTACAGGAGCGCGGGCTGCGTGGCGGCGCCCCCCTGCACGCGCCGGATATATCCCTCGACATCGAACTTGAGTTTGGCCCGCGACGTCACCATCGGGCGGAGGCCACCCCACACCGGCTTGTTCCCCCACGGGCGATCCCAGAGGCCGAGGCACCACATGATGCCGCCGACGCTGTTGGGGTCACGCCCGTCGAGGGCGTACTTGTCATTCAGGTGGAAGAGCCACGTGCGGGCCTGCTCGTAGCTGTCGGTCCAGAGCAGCATGGTCTTCCCCCACAGCATGCGGGGGTAGTTGTGAATGATCCCCTGCGTGACCAGCTCGTGCTGCGCGGCGTTCCACAAGCGATCACCCGTCGCGCCCGCTTCGAGGGTGGCGAGATCGTACGACGCCGGCCGCGGGTCGTGGGCATGCTCCGCCATCGTTTTCTGCACCCA
>JBDKIJ010000346.1:0-4543 GCA_039797155.1 Gemmatimonadota bacterium
GATCGACGCGCCGCAGCGTGCGCAGCGCGTAGCACGGAGCGGGTCGCGTGTGACGCGTGGGCTGCGCCTCAGCGTCCCCATGCACGGCAAACGCGCGTAAGCACGTCGGTGGCCTGCTGCAGCTGCGCGAGTTCCACCCATTCGGTCGCGGAGTGCGCGCGGGCGATGTCCCCTGGACCGAAGCAGACCGCCGGGATGCCCGCAGCGGCGAAGAGCGCCGCATCGGTCCAGCAGAAGAGCCCATCGATCTCCCCGGTGAGCCCTTCGGCCTGTGCGCCCTGCACGAGCTGATAGACCAGTTGATGGGTGGGATCGATCGCGAGCGGCGGCTGTGCGCCATGCTGCACGACGGCGACATCGAGCGAAGGGTCCTCCGCACGCAGGGCGCTGAGTACCGTGTCGATTTCCGCACGCACCAACTCGGCCGTTTCACCGGGCAGGGTGCGACGTTCGAGGCGGATCGTGCAATCGGCGGCATAGGTGGACCATCCCGTGCCCCCCGCCACCATCGGTACGTGAATCGACGCGCGTCCCAACAGGGGATGGGTCCGCGTGGTGAGAACCTCCTGTTCGTAGCGGTCGATCGCCTGCATGACACGCGCCGCGAGCCGATTCGCATCGCGCCCGACATCGTACCGACTGCCGTGCGCGGCCCGCCCCCGCACCACCACTTCGAACCAGGCGAACCCCTTGTGCGCGGGGACAATCGCCAGGCGCGTGGGCTCGGTGACGATCGCTGCGTCGGCCCGCAGCCCCGTGGCGAGGAGGTGCGCCGTGCCGATCGACGCAAACTCTTCGTCGCACACCGCTGCGATGATCAACTCGCTCGCCAGCGGACCCGCTTGGGCCGCGCGGGCTGCGGCCACGCACATCGCCGCGATCCCGCCCTTCATGTCGGTGGCGCCGCGCGCGTAGAGCGACCCGTCACGATGCGTCGGCACGAACGGCGCGTGCGTCATGTCGTCGACGCCGACCACATCGAGATGCCCATTGAGCACCAACGGCGAGGCACCAGTCGGTCCGCACCGCGCTACGACATTGAGACGGCCCGGCGCGACCGTCTGCAACGCCACGGTGAATCCCCATCCTTCCAGGACGTCCGCCAGAAAATGCGCACAGGCCGCTTCACCGGGACCGTCCGGCACCAGCGACGGATTGCGCGAATCGATTGCGACGAGCGCTTCCGTGAGCGCGACGGGGTCGAGGGGAAACACGCGAGTCACGACTCCACGATAACGCCGCGGCGTGCGACGCTCCATGGAAGCAGCTGGCCGTAGCGCGCGGCCGCGTCGCGCACCGGCGCCTCGTCGCCCGCCGGCGCAAACACCACCACGCACCCACCACCGCTGGCGCCGAGCGCTTTGAGCCCCGTCGCGCCCGCTTGGCGCACGGCGTGCGCGAGCGCATCGATGCGCGGCGTGGTGATGCGGGGATGGAGCGCGCGCTGATTCACCCAGTGCTCGTCGACGAGGGCCGCGAGATGGGAGAGGTCGCCGGCTTCGAGCGCGGCTGCCATGTCCCGCGCGAGTTCAGCCATGCGATCGAGTGCGTGCACCACGGCGGGCACGCGTGCGCGATAGGCATCGAGCACCGCCGAGATCGTCTCCCCCGAGATGCGCGATTCGCCGGTGTACACTACCAGCACGGCGCGCTCGAGCGCAGTGATCGTAGCGTCTGTCAGGGGGATTTGACGGGCGATCACATCACGGCCGAACGTCAATCCCAGGGCCCCGCCGTAGGCCGCGGCGTAGTGATCCTGTCGGCCGCCGGCGATGCCCAGCTCCTCGACCTCGACGGCACGACTCCATTCGGCCAACGCGCTCCGGTCGCTGAACGCGGCACCGCGTCGCGCAGCAAGGGCGGCGGCGAGCGCGACCCCGGCGGCGGAGGATCCACCCAACCCGGCACTTACCGGAAAGTCCGACGTGAGCATGATATGCGCTGCGGGACGTTCCGCGGTGGTCACCCCAGCGCGCGCCTCGAAGCGGAGTGCCGCGTCAATCAGGGGGTCGGGAGCTGGCGGCTCCCCGCCATGCCATGCCGCGCCGTCGGCGACGTGCACGGTGGCCCGTCGCTCGATGGCGAGGTTACAAACGAACCCGCCTCGCTCTTCGGGGAAGGGAGGGACATCGGTCCACCCTCCGCCGAAGTCGAGGCGGGTCGGTGCTGATGCGACGATCGCCATGTGCGCGCGGCGTCGTCGACGGTGTGGTTACTTCTTCTTCGCCGGCTTCTTGGCCGGAGCCTTCGCGGCGGGCTTGGCAGCCTTGGCCGGCTTTGCCGGAGCCTTGGCGGCGGGCTTTGCCGGGGCCTTGGCCGCCTTGGCCGGGGCCTTCGCGGCAGGCTTCGCTGGAGCCTTGGCCGGCGCCTTGGCGGCGGGCTTTGCCGGGGCCTTGGCCGCCTTGGCCGGGGCCTTTACTGGTGCCTTCGCCGGCGCTGTGGCGGCCGGCTTGGCGGGGGCCTTTGCGGGCGCCTTCTCCACCGGCTTCGCCGCGGGCTTGGCGGGCGCCTTGGCCACGGGGGCTTCCGGCTTCGGTTCCACCTTCGGAGCGGCCGGCTTGGGCGCCGGCTTTGGCGGCGGTGGGGCGAAATGCACCTTGTCGGACGGCTTCTGCGGCTCGATCCGCATCGCCGCACGCGCTTCCAGCGCCGCTTCGGCCGCCGCTGCCGGCGCCGTCACCGCCTTCGGGAGCTGACCAAGAGGAATCGGCTTTGGCGGCGGCGCCTTGGGCTCAGGCTTCGGGAGCGCGCCGTGCTTGGCGATGTAGGCGGCCTCCGCCTGCTGTACGAGGGCATCGGCCTCGTCCTGATTCATCTGGCCGCGGCGGACCATGTAGCTGATCAGCTCGCGGACACTCTCGATGACGAACGGGCCGAGACCCGCCGCGGCGCCGACCACGTCGCGCATTGCGCCCGCCATCCGGCTGCCAGCCTCAAGGCTGATCTCGTGAGCCCGCTGCGCCATTTCGGCGGCAGTGTCGCGCGCATCGGCCGCGCGGTGCCCGGGGCCGCGACGCGGCGCCGGGGCGGCCGGGGCGGCATCCCCTTCGATGAGCGCTTCGTCGTCAGCCTGTGGCAAATCGGCCATGGATCGTGCGAACTCCTTCCGCCTGACAATGAAAAAGTCGAACGGGCAGCCGTGCGCCGCCTTCGGAAAAACACAGCCGAAGCGGTCCGATGCCCTCTGGTTGGCGGGTAACTATATGATTTTCAGTGATCTACGCAAGGCATTCCGAGGTGTTTTGTGACGGCAGGTCCTATATTTTCTCTCGGCGGCCACCTGCGAGCCGGGATGCTTTGCCCAGGCTTGGCTGGCAACATGCGGAAAGTATCCGATTTTTATACGCCAGTATCATAGCATTATCAGATCACTATACGATCAATATGTCATCATTACCGCTCGAAGGGATTCGAGTCCTCGATCTCTCCCGCGTCCTCGCCGGGCCGCTCTGCACCATGATGCTGGGCGATCTTGGTGCCACGGTGATCAAGGTCGAGCGCCCCATCAACGGCGACGACACGCGAGGGTGGGGGCCGCCATTCAATGAAGACGGGGAAGCTGCGTACTTTCTTTCCGTTAACAGGAACAAATACTCGCTCGCCGCGGATCTTTCGAAGCCGGATGACCAACGCCTGCTGCTGGAGCTGATCGCCGGTGCAGATGTCGTCGTAGAGAACTTCCTACCGGGGGTTTTGGCTCGATATGGGCTTGATGCTGATTCGTTACTAGCCAAAAATCCCCGGCTGATATGGGCCACGATCTCCGGTTTCGGTCCGACCAGTCGGAGGCCGGGATATGATTTTGTGGCCCAGGCCGAATCGGGGTGGATGGCCATCACCGGCGAGCCTGACGGTGATCCGATGAAGGCGGGGGTGGCGCTCGTCGACGTGTTGGCGGGGAAGGACGCGTCCATCGGGATTTTGGCGGCCCTGGCAGCACGGGGTGACGGCGCATCGCTGTCGCCCGCACAGCGGCGGATTCACGTCGCGCTCGCGACCTCGGCGGTCTCCGCCCTGGTGAACGTCGCGCAGAATGTCCTCGTGACCGGACAGGATGCCACGCGCTGGGGGAACGCCCATGCCAATCTGGTCCCCTACCAGCTGTTCCATGCCCAGGACCGCCCGTTCGTCATTGCGGTGGGCGCGGATTCGCAGTGGATCGCGATGACGCGGGCGCTCGATCTCGACGAGCTGGCGGCCGACGACGCGCTCCGGACCAATGCCGGACGATTGGCGCAGCGCGAGCGGGTGGTGACGGCGATCTCCAAACAGGTCACTACTCGGAGCGCCGCGCACTGGATGCAGCGGTTGGATGCCGTCGGCGTGCCGTGCGGGGTCGTAAATTCAGTGCAGGACGCGTTGGCGACCGTCACCGCATCGGCACATACGGGTGTACAACCACTTTGGAACGGAACAATCACCGTCGGGCCGCCAAAGCTAGATGAACATGGCGTCACAATCCGGGAAAACCAGTGGAATTTTGCCCGAAACGTGCCGATACCCCGCCGCGACAGCGTGTGACCTTTGCCCAATCCTGTCGTCC
>JBDKIJ010000347.1:0-12851 GCA_039797155.1 Gemmatimonadota bacterium
GCGCCGTATCAGGGCCGCGCCCTGAGCCCGATGACATGGGATGAGCGCCCCGGCGCGAACATCATCAAGGGCCGCGAAATGGCGTGGCTCCGCCTCGAGCGCTACTACGAAGGCAACGACAACACGGAAAACGAGTTCTCGCCCGACTTCGACACGCGCTTCGTGCCGATGATGTGCCAGCACTGCGGGAACGCGCCGTGTGAACCGGTCTGCCCGGTGTACGCGACGTACCATTCGCCGGACGGCCTCAACGTGCAGGTGTACAACCGCTGCGTCGGCACGCGCTACTGCAGCAACAACTGCCCGTACAAGGTCCGCTACTTCAACTGGTTCGGCTACGGTGAGCCGGAGCGTCGCCAGTACGCCTGGCCGGAGCCGATGCACTGGTCGCTCAACCCGGACGTCACCGTCCGCGGCAAGGGTGTCATGGAGAAGTGCACGTTCTGCGTGCAGCGCATCCGTGAGGCCGAGCACCGGGCCAAGGCCGAAGGGCGTGAAGTCAACGCCGACGAATTCACGACGGCCTGCGCCCAAGCGTGCCCGTCGCGTGCGATCGTCTTCGGTGACGCCGCCGATGAGAACTGGACCGTGTCGAAACTCGCGTACGACCGTCGCGCCTACCACGTGTTTGAAGAGCTGAACACGTACACGGCCGTGGTCTACCTCAAGAAGATCAACTATCCGGCGCCGGCTTCCCCGGCGAAGGGCTGAGGACCGAACACATGGCATCCGTCGCACATCCGGTGCGGGAAGGGATCCGTGGGCCGAACATCGCGTCGGCCGACGTCCAACTCCCGGCGGTCCGTGATTACGAGCAGGTCGATCGCGATATCATCGCGACACTCGGTTTCACCAAGAAGTGGTTCCTGGGGCTGAGCCTCGCGATCGTCGCGATGCTCTGCGGCGCCTCGGCGTGGCTCTACCAGATCTACTGGGGTCTGGGACAGGCCGGCTACGAGCCGCCGGTGATGTGGGGTAACTACATCATCACCTTCGTTTTCTGGGTCGGTATCGGTCACGCCGGGACGCTCATCTCGGCCATCCTGTATCTCTTCCGCGCCGGCTTCCGTACGTCGATCTATCGTGCGGCCGAAGCGATGACGGTGTTCGCCGTCATGACGGCCGGGCTCTTCCCGATCATTCACATCGGGCGCCCGTGGAAGTTCTTCTGGCTGATCCCGTATCCGAACTGGCGCCTCCTGTGGCCGAACTTCAAGTCGCCGCTGGTGTGGGACGTCTTTGCCATCTCGACGTACCTCACCATCTCGACCACGTTCCTCTTCATCGGTTTGATCCCCGACTTCGCGGTGCTCCGCGACAAGGAGACCAACCCGATGCGCAAGCGGATCTACGGCATCCTCTCGCTCGGCTGGCGGAACAGCGATCGTGAGTGGCGCCACTTCGCGAAGGCGTATCTGTTCCTCGCCGCCTTCTCGACGCCGCTCGTACTCTCCGTGCACTCGGTCGTTTCCTTCGACTTCGCCATGGCGCTCACGCCGGGCTGGCACGCGTCGATCTTCCCGCCGTACTTCGTCGCCGGCGCCATCTTCTCCGGCTTCGCGATGGTGTGGACGATCGCCATCCCGATGCGGAAGTGGTTCAAGCTCGAGCATTACATCACGCTCAACCACCTCGACGCGACCGCCAAGGTCGTGCTCTTCACCTCGATGGTGGTTGGCTGCGCGTACCTGATCGAGTTCTTCATCGCCTGGTACAGCAGCGTCCGTGCGGAGCAGGAATTCTTCTGGAACCGCGTCTTCGGACAGTGGTGGTGGGCCGCGTGGATCATGCTGCTCTGCAACATGGCACTGCCCATGTCGCTCTGGTCGCAGAAGCTCCGCCGCAACCCGACGTGGCTGTTCGTTCTGTCGCTGTTCATCAACCTCGGCATGTGGTTCGAGCGCTTCGTCATCGTCGTGCCGTCGCTGTCGCATGAGTTCGAGCCGTGGCAGTGGGGCAGCTACACCCCGAGCTGGGTCGACATGGCGTTCCTCGTCGGCTCCTTCGGCTGGTTCTTCATGTGGTTCCTGCTCTTCGTGAAGCAGATGCCGGTCATGGCCATCATGGAGCTCAAGGAAATCGTCACGCCGCGCTTCAAGCACGGCCACGGCGGAGGGCATCACTGATGCAGGGCGTGCTCGGAGTTTTTCATCACCTCGACACCACCGTCTCGGCGATCGAGGACCTCAAGACGAAGCGGTTGGGCGATGTCACCGTGTATTCGCCCACCATCCGCCACGAGCTCGACGACGCCATCGCGGCGCCGGTCAGTGTGGTGCGCCGCTTCACGCTGGTTGGCGGTCTGCTGGGCGTGAGCTTCGGCTACTGGGTCGCGATCTGGTCGTCGAACTACTGGCCGCTCGTCACGGGTGGCAAGGCGATCGCCTCCTGGATCCCGTACACGATCATCGGATTCGAAGTCATGGTGCTCGTGGGGGCGCTGTCCACGGTCGCCGGCATGTTCATCAACGCGCGCGTCCCGCGTCTTACCACCACGACCGGTTACGACGATCGCTTCTCCGCCGGCCACTTCGGCATCTTCGTCGCGTGTGATGCGGCGAAGGCGTCGCAGGCCGAGGAACTCCTGCGCCAGCATGGTGCGGAGGAGGTGCGTCGTGAAGGCTGAGCCCACGCTCGTCATGTCCAACGTGTCCCGGGCGCTCCGGGCCGGCGCCGTTGTCGTGCTGCCGGTTGCTCTTGGCGCCTGTTCCTGGTTCACCGATTTCAAGAACCAGCCCCGCATCGAACCGTGGGAGCCGGTCTCGCAGAATGAGGCCGATTCCCTGACGCCCCCGCGTGGCCAGCCGCAGTTCAGCGTGCCGGTGCAGGGGACGGCGGTCGCCGGGTACCAGATCTCCTACACGCCGTCGCCGGTGGTGGTGGATTCGTTCACGCCGCTCCCGAACCCGACGCCCGCCGATGAGCGGTCGCTCGAGAACGGCCGCAAGAACTACCAGATCAACTGCGCGGTGTGTCATGGCGCGGCTGGTGACGGGAACGGTGGCCTGAAGAAGGTCAATCCGGCGTACGGCTTCAGCCCGAGCCTGATGACGGAGTCGGCCCGCGGTCGCTCCGACGGCTACATCTACGGCATGCTCCGCAACGGACGCGGCATCATGCCCAGCTACAACCGCATCGAAGAAGCGGATCGCTGGGATGTCGTGAACTACGTGCGTGCATTGCAGAAGGGTGGAGCGGACACCTCGGCCGCCGGATACCCCGGCCAGAACGGCACGACGATCCCCGGTCCGTCGCGCACCGCGCCGACCATGCCGGCGCCGTTCGTCAAGCCGACGCAGCAGCCGACCCCCGGGTCGCCGAACATCAACTCGGCCACCTTCAAGGGGAACAACGAGTTCGACACCATGCAGAAGCTGCACAATCAGTCGCATGGCGCCGCCTCCGGTGATCACAAGTCCGAAGGCAAGGAGAAGCACGAGTGAGCCAGCACTATCACTACCCGACGCGTGAAGAATTCACGCGTCGCCTCTCCGCCAAGTCGGTGCCGGCCGGCATCAAGACGGCCTCGGGCATTGCGGCCATCCTCGGCATCGCGGTCTTCGCTTTCGGGTTGTTCACCAACCCGGATCGCGCTTGGCAGGCGTTGCACTTCAACTGGCTGTACTTCGCCGCTATCTCGTCGGCGGGTGTCGTGTTCTCGGCGGTGCAGCGTATCGTGACCGGCCGCTGGTCGCGTCCCATCGTGCGCTTCGCCGAAGGGTACGTCGCCTTCCTGCCGATCGCCTTCGTCATCCTGCTCGGCATTCTGTTCTTCAGCGGCGACCACATCTTCACGTGGGCCGGCCGCGAGGCCGTGCCGACGCCGGAGAAGGCCGCCTATCTCGATCCGACATTCTTCGTCCTCCGGGGCGTGGTCTTCTTCGGGTTGATGATGGTGCTCCAGCTAATGTTTGTCTGGAACTCCGTGAAGATGGACGTGGCCGTCATGCCGGAATCCGGCGCCAAGTGGGCGGCTGGTCTTCGTGCCAAGATGCGCGCGGCCTGGAGCGGTGACGAGCGTCGCGAGCTGCACACGCAGCACTCGACGCAGGGCAAGTTGGCGGTCGCCGTCATCATGACGTTCGTGGTGGGCTGGTGCTTCATGGCGTGGGACTACTCCATGACCATTTCGCTCCACTTCCAGCAGACGATGTACGCCTGGATCGTGTTCATGGGCGCGTGGCTCAACATGATCATGTCGCTGTCGCTACTCACGATGTGGTGGCGGAAGCATCTGCAGGCCGACGACGTGGTCACCACGGATCAGATCTGGGACCTCGGCAAGCTGTGCTTCGCGTTCACCGCCTTCTTCGGCTATATCAGCTTCAGCCAGTACCTGGTGATCTGGTACGGCAACATGCCGGAAGAGACGCACTTCTACCGTCTGCGCCTGTCGGGCGTGTGGAAGCCGGTGACGCAGCTGATCCCGATTCTGGTGTTCGTGCTGCCGTTCTTCGGTCTGATTTCGAAGGCCGCCAAGATGTATCTGCCCACCTTCGTGCTCTTCGCGGTGTGCAGCCTCTTCGGCATCTATCTGCACCGCTACATCGAGATCTATCCCAGCATCTACGGCGAGGCCACCAGCTTGCCGTTCGGTCTTCAGGAAATCGGCACCACGATCGGCTTCCTCGGCCTCTGGGTGTTCTGCTACTTCTCGTTCATGGATGCCTTCCCCGTCATGCGTGTGTTCATGATGACCACGCCGTGCAAGGATGAAGTGCAGGTCCCGGTGGACGCCAAGACGATGGAACCGCTGCCCGCGCACGAGTAAGCGCGTCGCAACGTGGGTAAGCGAACGAGGGCGGCTCCGTGATCGGAGCCGCCCTCGTTCGTTATTGCGGTGGCGGGCGGCGATGTCGCGTTACTTCGTCCAGATCACGACGAGCCCGCAGGTATTCCGTAGGGTGTTGTATTCGATCGGCATCGTCGCGCCGCCATTGTAGATCTCCATCGCCAGCACGTCGTTCGGCGCCAGTTGATTGAGATCGTACAGCTGGTCGCCGGGGTCCCCGCGATACACGAAGATCCCGTTCACCGCCACGGCGGCATAGCAGGTCCCCACCGCCGCACCGCGCGCCTGTTCAGCCGGACCAATCTTCAACGTGTTGCGAATGGTGTCGTATCCACGGCGCGTGGCGTAGAACGCGGCGCCGCCGCGCCCGCGCACGATATCAGCCCCGGGCGTCGAAACCAGCACATCGGCCATGGCGCGACCTTTCTCCTGTTCGAAGCGATCACGGCTCAGAAAGTGCCCGCCGAGTCCGGAGGTGCGGTGCGCCTCGTAGCTTTGCAGTCGCCGGTCCACGACCGATACCGCGACGGTGACGGGTGCCAACGTCGTGGAGGAGGCCGGCACCAGCCCCAAGACGTACTCCATGGGCGTTCCGCGGCTGGAAACGACCTCCGCCGAGAATGGCTGGTGCCCCGGCTTCTTGAGGACGACAATCTGTCGACCGGCTGGGGCAGGGATGCGGAACGCGCCCGTGCTGTCTGTACGCACCACCGTCTCACGGCCACGGATCATGACGTCCACCCCTGAAAGCGGCTGGTCCGTCTGGTCGTTGACCACGCGGCCGATCACGACCGCCATGGTATCGGCCGCCTGTGCGTGGGCGGTTGCGGTGTGGAACGAGGCGCACAGCACACCCATAACCAGCGCTGCAGCGGGAACCTGCCATCGGGAACGGTCGCGTTCTACCATCCGAGAACGGATCGCACTATTTTGAGAGAGTTCGCTCGTCAGCATTTAGAAATGTATGAGCGAAACAGGGTTCCGGGGCGTTAGCTCAGCTGGGAGAGCACCTGCTTTGCAAGCAGGGGGTCATCGGTTCGATCCCGATACGCTCCACTCACTCACGAGGTTGTGAGACTTGAATACAGCACATGGGGCTGGCACTCAGCGAGTGTCAGCCCCATATGCTTGCGCCCCACCCGTGCCCAACGAGACGCTACGGGGTAGGCGCAGCCTTGGCGTCGGGCAGGGTATTGTCGGACTGGTGCGCCAACACGGCAGCATCACCAGACCTTCCCCGTGTGTGGCATCGGGCCGTGGGCGGAGGCACATTCTCCCCATGCTTGCTCCAGCGTTTGGACGCCCGCCACTTTGCCCCACGGCTCCATGTTGATTCGTCGCCGATCAGCGACCGCTGCCCTTCTCGCCGCCATCGCGCTGGCCGCGTCGGGCGCTCGCGCCCACGCTCAGTCCGCCACCGCGCCACTCTGGTCGGGCCGGTTCGATGTGGCCCCGGACAAGGCGCTGCTGGCCTGGGGGTCGTCGTTCTCCTTCGATAAACGGCTGTTCGAGGACGACGTGACCGGCAGTATCGCGTGGGCCGAAGCCCTTTTCCGAGCAGGGGTGCTGAACGCCGCCGAGTCGACGGCCATCCGCGACGGCCTCACCGCGATCCTTGAGAAGGGGCGCACGGATCCGACGTTTCTCACGGGCAGTGATGAGGATGTGCACTCATTCGTGGAGCGCGTGCTCATCGAGCGCATCGGCGAACCGGGGCGACGGCTGCATACCGGACGCTCGCGTAACGATCAGGTGGGTGTGGACCTGCGGCTCTACGTGCGCCGTCGTATTCCCGAGGTGCAGCGCTCGCTGCTGGCGGTGATCGATGCCCTCGTCGCCCAGGCCACCGTCGCGGGGGACGCGGTGATGCCTTCGTACACGCACGTGCGGCGCGCCCAGCCGATTCTGGTGTCACATTACTGGTTGGCGCATGCGCAGGCGCTGCGCCGCGACGTGCAGCGGTTCGACGCCGTGCGTGCCGAGGCCGATGCCCTGCCGCTGGGGTCTGGGGCGATCGCGGGGACCAACTATGCCGTCGACGTGAACTTCATCGCACAGCGGCTTGGCTTCTCGCGGGTGGTGGCCAACAGCATCGATGCCACGTCGGATCGGGATTACGCGAGCAGCTTCCTGCACGCGTCCTCGCTGGTCATGGTGCACCTGAGTCGACTCGCCGAGGACGTGGTGCTTTTCACGGGCGAGGAGTTCGGTTTCTTCGGACTCTCCGATGCGGTCGCCACCGGCAGCAGCCTCATGCCGCAGAAGAAGAACCCTGATCCCATGGAGCTTGTGCGTGGCAAGACGGGGCGCACGATCGGCCACCTCACGGCGCTGCTTACCACCATGAAGGGGCTGCCGAGTGGGTACAACAAGGATCTGCAGGAAGACAAGGAGTCGTTGTTCGATGCGGAAGACACGGTGATGGGCTCCGCGGGAGCCGCAGCGACCGTGGTGCGCACGCTCACGCTCGATCGGACGCGCACCGAGCGGGCCGCCTCGGGTTTTCTCCTCGCCACCGACGTAGCCGATTATCTGGTGTCGAAGGGGGTGCCGTTCCGCACGGCGCACGAGGTGGTTGGTGGTATGGTGCGCGACTTGCTCCGGCGGCAGCGTACCTTTGAGGATCTCGCGCCGGCCGAGTGGCGCGCGTTTCATCCGCAGTTTGGTGCCGACGTGATGCGCGTGGTCACGGCGCATTCGTCGGTGCGCGCGAAGCGCACCCCACAGTCTACCCAGCCCGACGCCGTACAGGCCCAGCTCACCGAACTGCGGGCGTGGCTCGCCACGCAGCGCACCGGCCCTGGCATCCGCTAACCGGATTGGTCGCATACGCCAAATGGGTGAGGTCGCAGTATTGACGCCTCGAGGAATCCGTGGTTGACTTGGAACAGGTGGCGTCAGGGAAGGACGGACGCCATTGATCCCTCCAGTCCCCCTCCAGGAGATCCGCAATGCCCCACTCGTGGCGCCTCATCCCGGCGCTTGCGGGACTGATGCTGGCAACGGCGAGCCCCGTTGTCGCTCAGCAAGGCTCTGCCGGTTCGCTCGCGGTGCGCGTCACGGACGCCGCCAATCAGCGCCCGGTCGAAGCCGCCCGCGTCTTCATCGTCGGGACCACGTTGGCTGGACAGACGTCGCCCGAAGGGCGCGTCACGCTGCGCCCGGTCGCAGCCGGTACGTACACCGTACGCGTGCTGCGCGTCGGCTACACTGAACAGTCGCGCAGCATATCCATCACGGCCGGACAGGCCGCCACGATGGAGTTCGCACTCTCCACGGCGGCCGTCAATCTCGCCGCGGTCGTCACCACCGCAACGGGTGAACAGCGCCGCGTCGAGATCGGCAACGCGACGGCCAATATCGACGTCGCGAAGGTCGTGGAAGCCGCGCCGGTCGCAAATCTCAACGACCTGCTGAATTCGCGCGCCCCCGGCGTCATGGTCACAAGCGGAACCCAGACCGGCACCGGCGCGCGCATACGCGTGCGCGGTATGAACTCGGTCAGCCTCAACAATGAACCGATCTGGATCATTGACGGCATCCGCATGACCAGTAACGGGAGCAGTTTCTCGACGGCTACAGGCAACGGCGCAGGCGGCAACACGGGGGGAAACAACCCCAGCCGCGTGGGTGACCTCAATCCCGAGGAAATCGAGAACATTGAAATCGTCAAGGGGCCGTCGGCGGCGACTCTTTATGGGACCGATGCGGCGAATGGCGTGATTCTCGTCACCACCAAGAAGGGCCGGGCCGGTTCCGCGCGCTGGAACGTATACACTGAAGGCGGATCCGTTTTCGACAGGAACTTCTACCCCACGGCGTATTCCACGTGGGGCAAGCGCCCTGGCGAGACGGTTTCGAGCCGCACCTTTTGCAACCTGCAGCGCGTGGGAATCGGC
The DNA here is from genome assembly GCA_039797155.1 of Gemmatimonadota bacterium. Taxonomy (GTDB): domain Bacteria; phylum Gemmatimonadota; class Gemmatimonadetes; order Gemmatimonadales; family Gemmatimonadaceae; genus Gemmatimonas. Next base: position 8,692 of record JBDKIJ010000347.1, read on the forward strand.
CAGTGCGCGGCGGATTCCAGTTCGGCGCTCAACATCTTCAATGAGCCGGACCTCACGCCGCTCGGGACCGGGAGCCGCCGTCAGCTTGGTGTTCAGGTCTCCGGCGGTACGGATGCGTCCAGGTTTTTCGTCGCGGCCGAAGACGAGAACGAGATCGGCGTGCTGCAACTCCCGCAGTTCGAGCGCGCACGCATGGAGACGGAAGGAACGCCAATCCGTCCATGGACGGACCGGCCGAACCTTATGGGGCGACGGTCGCTGCGACTCAACATGAACACAGCCGTCAGTCCGAAGCTCGATGTCGGTGTGACCAGCAACTTCATCAACATCAATCAACGCTACTCGCTCGAATCCAATGCGACGGCCGGACTCGGCTCGCACGTCTTCGGCGGCCCCGGCACGCGGAATAACGGGACGGCGAGCGGGCTGCCTGGCGTGAACCTGAATGGATATCGCGCCTGGACCCCCGGGTTGATGTGGCAGGAAAAGACCGCGCAGGAAGTGAACCGCTTCCTGTGGTCGACCCAAGCCAACTACCGTCCCACCAGCTGGCTGTCCACGAGGGCCACGGTTGGAAACGACTGGACCGCACGGAACGATGAAAATCTGCTGCTGCGCGGAGAAGGCCCACCACTCACGGCGACGACCCGGCTCGGATCACGCGGGATCAATCGCGTGTTCATGAACAACTTCACAACGGATCTCGGCGCAACCGCGACCTACGATTTCCTCGGCTTCCAGCAAAAGACGACCGTCGGCGCGCAGTACATCGCCTACAAGTTCACCAGCGCGTCGACGGGGTCCAATCAGATCGCACCGGGCTCGCAGAATGTCGGCTCCGGCACCCAGCTGTCGGTCGGCGAGTCCACCACGCTGCAGAAGACCTTCGGTGTCTTCATCGAACAGGCGCTCGCCTGGCGCGATCGCCTCTTCCTGACAGCCGCCGTTCGTTCTGACCAGAATTCCGCCTTCGGCACGAACTTCCAGAGCATCGTGTACCCCAAGGCGTCGGCCTCGTATCTGATCTCGCAGGAAGAATGGTGGAAGGCGCCCTCGTGGATGAACACGATGCGTTTGCGCTATGCGTATGGTCAGTCGGGCGTACAGCCTGGCCCGAATGACGCCCTCCGGTTCTATACCGCAAACATCACCAGCGTGCAGAACGCGGACCTGCCGACGATCGTTCAGTCCGCGCTCGGCAACGACGACCTCAAGCCGGAACGCTCGGCCGAACACGAAATGGGTTTCGAAACCCAGCTGTTCAACCAGCGCGTCAGCTTCGATTTCACGTATTACAGCAAAATCACGCAGGACGCGCTCATCAGCGCCGTGCTCCCGCCGTCGTACGGCTCGGTGACCTCGCAGCTGCGTAACCTCGGCTCGGTGAAGAACGCCGGCGTCGAGATCGCGGTGAACGCGCAGCTCGTGCAGCGTGATGCCTTCGGGTGGGATGTCAACATCGCGACCGCTGCCAACGACAACAAGGTCGTTTCGCTCGGCGATACACCACCGCAGATCGGTACAACCAATCGCACGATTGCCGGCTATCCGATCGGTGGCTACTGGGCGCGTCCCATCACGGGATGGGAGGACAAGAACGGTGATGGGTTGTTGACCTACTGGACCGACGCCGCAAAGAACGAGGTGTTCGTCGGGGACTCCACGATTTTCCGTGGCTATGCCACGCCCCGCTACACGACCACCCTCGTCAACGGCTTCGACTTCCTGTCGAAGAAGCTGCGCGTGACCACCATGTGGGATTGGCGGAGCGGCAGCCTGTGGTACAACAACACGGAGCGGATCCGTTGTACGCGCCCGAATTGCAGCGGGCGTAACAACCTGCAGGCCAGCTTCATCGATCAGGCGATGAACATCGCGGCGAACGAGCACGCGGCGCGTACGCTGGACGGCTTCCTCCAGCCTGGTGCGTTCGTCCGTCTCCGCGAAGCGTCGGCGCAGTACACGTTCACCGGCGACTGGGCCAAGCGGCTGGTGCGTGGCCGTTCACTGTCGATGGTGGTTACCGCGCGCAACCTCAAGCTGTGGACGAACTATCGCGGGACCGACCCGGAATCCGGGTTCAACACCACCGGCGGCACCGAGGCACCCAGCGAGTTCCAGACGGTTGGACCGCCGAGCTACCTCATTGTGCGCTTCAACATTGGATTCTGAGGATCCGACCCATGACGACTCAACATTTTCTGGGCCGGCGCTCCCTTTCCCGCGCGGCCGCGACGATTGCCCTCGCGCTTGCCGCATCGGCCTGCCAGTCCGCCAATGATCGCCTGCTCGGGGTAGTCGATCCGGATATCATCAATCCGGGTGACATCGTGAACAGTGACGGAGCCGCGGCTCTCGCAAACGGCACCATCTCCACGTTCCGCGCGATCACCGGGGGCGGTGAGAGTACCTGGCTATTTGGCGGTCTCCTCGCCGACGAATGGTCAACGAGTTCCACGTTCATTCAGAACGATGAGACCGATCAACGCGTCATTCAGGAGTTCAATTCCTCGATCACGGGGATGATGCGCGATCTCTACCGCGTGCGGACACGGGCGAACGAGTCCATCGCTGCGCTCACGAAGTACAGTCCGGCCTCCAAAGCCCTCATCGGCGAGATGTATCTGGCGCGAGGCTTTGCCGAGTTGCAGCTCGCGTCGGATTTCTGCAACGGCATCCCCATCGGCGATGGCAATGCGATCCCGCCGGAGAACGGCAAGCCCTTCACCACGCAGCAGGTCTTCCAATTGGCGGCTGCGTCGCTCGACAGTGCCATCGCGGTGACCACGGGCACCGATGCCCAGAGCGTGCTGATCAACCGGGCGTCGCGAGTGGCTCGTGGCCGTGCGGCGCTCGCGCTCGGCGACTTCGACCGCGCCGGTGGATTCGTGGCCGGGTTGCCAACGGCATTCGCGTACCAGCACACCTTCTCCCTCACCACCAGTTCGAACACCATCTGGGGGCAGGGGCTGTCGTCGCGTCGGTACAGCGTCGGTGATAGCGTCGAAGGAAACCGCCGCGATATCCTGGTGCGCAACGCCCTGCCGTTTGCCTCCGCACGCGATCCGCGCTTGCCGGTCACCATTCCGACCAGCGGCGCGATCAACGGCCAGGATGGACAGACCTACACACGCACGACCACCATGTGGGGCCAACTCACGGCGGTGGACGTGGCCAACGGCGTCGATGCGCGCATGATCGAAGCCGAAGTGGCGCTTAAGAACGGCAACGTGACGCAGTGGTTGGCGATTCATAATGCGTTGCGGGCCGCGCCCCCCAAGCTCGGGGAGATTCAACCGGCGGCCATGCCGGCGCTGGTTGATCCGGGATCGGCCGATTCCCGCCTGAGCGTGCACTTCCGTGAGAAGGCGTTCTGGACCTTCAGCCGCGGACAGCGGTTGGGTGACATGCGGCGGCTCATCCGGCAGTATGGCCGGACGGAAGCGACCGTCTTCCCGCAGGGCGTCCACTACAAGGGCGGCAGCTACGGGAAGGACGTGAATCTTCCGGTCGTACAGGCTGAGCGGAACAACCCCAACTTCACGGGTTGCACCGATCGCAATCCGTAACACCCGGCGATCCATGCTCGACAACGCCTCCGGAGCCGCGTGCTCCGGAGGCGTTGTTCGTTTCCTCCACGCGATGGGTCGGTTCTTGCCCCAAGCCATTGCACGCGTCACGGCGCGGCAACGAATTCGGTCGGGGCCGCCGGCGGACGCCTAGCGCCTTCACGGGCAAGGAGTGGTCATGAAACTCTGGAGGCTGACCGCCGTCACGGTCGCACTCGCGTTCACCGGATCGACCGCGCAGGCGGCGACCTGTTCCTCCTCCGACCTCGGCATCAGCAGCAGCTATTTCATCGGCTGTTTCAACTGGTCGGGGAACACCAACGACGCGGGAATCGTCGCGATTCTCAACGGGACCGCGCCGTATTCCAGCGGCATGCCGTGGACGTTCAGCACGGGCAACAAGAGCGATAGCCCAGGCAACGGCATCTTCACTAGCAATCCCGAGATGACGTCGGGGACGCTGACCTTCGATACACCGCAGTCCGGGTGGTTCGGCATCGGACTCAAGGCGTCGAATGAGGTGGCCGTGTACGTCTACAACGCAATGGCCCCGGTCTCGTCCTTCTCGTTCAGCACGGCGGGCGTTGGGTC
>JBDKIJ010000348.1:0-2972 GCA_039797155.1 Gemmatimonadota bacterium
CGCCTCGCCAATGTAGACGGCTTGCTGGCGGAAATGATCGAAGAAGGTTTCGTCTCGGGAAAAGAGCTTCACGGCGTCGTGGCCTCAGGGGAGCGTCAGGTTTCGTTACAATCGAAGCATCTTTGGTAACCATTTTGAAAATGGCGTTTACCGATGCTGTATAACGATCGCGCCGCCCGGCCCCCAGCGCCATCGACCGGGACCGCTGTTACAAGGCAGTGACGATTGGGGAGAGATCGGCGGTCTCAAGGTTCAGCGAGACCACCGAAAGCCGGTCATTTTGGCAGCCTGCCGTTCCGGCGGCACCACACAGGCCGTGAAACGCTAGAAATACGCCGCGCCGGCAGGGCTTTTTCGGCCCGCGCCTTGCCCTTCGGCTTGCCGAGCGGCGGCGATCCGGCCGTCTGATTCAGGACCTCCATTACTGAGTTCCCCATGGCAGAAAAAGTTATCGGCATCGACCTCGGCACCACCAACTCGGTGGTCTCCGTGCTGGAAGGTGGCGATCCGGTGGTGATTCCCAACGCCGAAGGCGGACGGACGACCCCGTCCGTCGTCGGCTTCACGAAGGACGGCGAGCGCCTGGTTGGGCAGATCGCCAAGCGGCAAGCCGTGACCAATCCGCAGAATACGATCTTCTCGATCAAGCGCTTCATGGGCCGTCGGGTGGCCGAGGCGCAGGGTGACCAGGGTCGTGTTCCGTACAAGATCGTCGCCGGCCCGAACGATGTGGCGGCGGTGGAGGTCGGCGGCAAGCGCTACACGCCCCCCGAGATCTCGGCGATGGTCCTACAGAAGATGAAGCAGACCGCCGAAGACTACCTCGGCCACAGCGTGACCAAGGCGGTTATCACCGTCCCCGCGTATTTCAATGACGCGCAGCGCCAGGCCACCAAGGACGCCGGCAAGATCGCCGGCCTCGAAGTGCTCCGGATCGTCAACGAGCCGACCGCGGCCGCGCTCGCCTACGGCCTCGACAAGGCCAAGACGAAGGACGAAAAGGTCGCCGTCTTCGACCTCGGTGGTGGGACGTACGACATCTCGGTGCTCGAACTGTACGATGTCGACGGCACCCGCCAGTTCGAAGTGAAGTCCACCAACGGGGATACGCACCTCGGCGGTGACGACTTTGACCAGCGCGTCATCGATTGGCTCGTCGCGGAATTCAAGCGGGATCAGGCGATCGACCTGTCGAAGGACCCGATGGCGCTGCAGCGCCTCAAGGAAGCCGGCGAAAAGGCGAAGATGGAACTGTCGAGCGCCAGCTCGACGGACATCAACCTACCGTTCATCACCGCCGACGCGTCAGGGCCGAAGCACCTCAACTATACGCTGACGCGTGCCAAGTTCGAGCAGCTGGTGGACGATCTCATCCAGCGCACGCTCGAGCCGATGAAGCAGGCGCTCAAGGATGCCGGCTTGCAGCCGAGCGAAATCGACGAGGTCATTCTCGTCGGCGGCTCGACGCGCATTCCGAAGATTCAGGAAGTCGTCAAGAACTTCTTCGGCAAGGAGCCGAACAAGGGCGTGAACCCGGACGAAGTCGTGGCGGTCGGCGCGGCGATCCAGGGCGCGGTCCTCACCGGTGAGCAGAAGGACGTCCTCCTCCTCGACGTGACGCCGCTCTCGCTCGGTATCGAGACGCTCGGCGGCGTGATGACGGTGCTCATCCCGCGCAACACGACGATCCCGACCAAGAAGGCGGAAACGTTCTCCACCGCCGACGACAACCAGAGCACGGTGGAGATCCACGTGCTGCAGGGTGAGCGCGAGTTGGCCGTGTACAACCGCACGATCGGCAAGTTCCAGCTCTCGGGGATCCCACCCGCTCCGCGTGGCACGCCGCAGGTTGAAGTGACCTTCGACATCGACGCGAACGGCATTCTCCATGTGACGGCGCGCGACAAGGCGACCAACAAGGAGCAGAAGATCCGCATCGAGGCGTCGAGCGGGCTCTCGGACAACGAAATCGACCGCATGGTCAAGGACGCGGAGAAGAACGCGACCGAAGACAAGAAGCGGCGCGAGGAGATCGACACGCGCAACCGTCTCGACTCGCAGACGTACGAAGTCGAAAAGAACGTCAAGGAGTGGGGCGACAAGGTCCCCGCTGAGCTCAAGGAACGGATCGATGCGTCGATCGAGCGGGCCCGCAAGGCACTCCGCGGCGATGACATGAACGAGATCCGCGCCGCCCAGGAAGAGCTCACCAAGGCGTACAGCGAGGCCGGCCAGGCGTTCTACCAGCAGCAGGCGGCTGCCGGTGCCGAGGCGCCGGAGGGTGCTGCGGCCGGCGACGGTGCCGCGACCGGCAAGGCCGACGACGTCGTCGAAGCCGATTACGAGATCGTCGACGACAAGAAGTAAGGCGCGGCTGTCCTTGCGCTGGACCAGGCCCCGCCGGAAACTCTCGGCGGGGCTTCGGTGTCTTATCGCAGGTCCCTTTCCGTGACGAATCACCAACGGACGAACTTCCTATGTCTGCACTTTCCCGATTCCGCTTTGCTACCGCCGCCACGCTCTGCTTTGGAGCGGGCGTCCTCTTTGCGTCCGGCATGGACTGGACGAAGATCAGTTGGGCCCAGAGCACGACGGGCAACCGCCCCGCGGTCGTCGCGCGTGGGCCGATCGGCCCGGAAGGCTCCGGATCCATCGCCGATATCGCCGAACGGGTCACGCCGGGTGTTGTGGCGGTGAACACCACCCGGACCGCGCGTCCGCGCGCACAGATCCGCGGGCGCGCGCCACAGGGGATGGAAGACTTCCTCGAGCAGTTCGGTGGCCCGCAGCAACAGCCGCGCGCACAGCGTGGCGAGGGCTCCGGCTTCATCCTGACCGCGGACGGCTACATCGTGACAAATAATCACGTTGTCGCCGACGCCGATCAGGTGTCGATCACGATGAGTGACGGGCGCACCTTCAAGGCAAAGGTCGTGGGCACGGACAGCACGACCGACGTGGCCGTCGTAAAG
>JBDKIJ010000349.1:0-4081 GCA_039797155.1 Gemmatimonadota bacterium
AATCTGCCGCACGTCGGGGATACGCTCCGCATCAGTGTGGGGCCCTGGCCGCTGCTCGAACAGTTCCTGGATGCCTTCGATGACGCAGTGCGCGAGGTCAACGCATGACCACGCCAACGTCACCGATATGCATCAGCGTCTTCGATTACGGCGCGGGTAATTTGCACTCGCTGGTAAAGGCCCTCGAAGCAGGCGGTGCATCGGTTCGCATTGATACGGATCCAGCGGCGGCGGTCACGAACACCGAGGCCGTCATCCTCCCCGGCGTGGGCGCATTTGCTCCAGCGGCGGCGCGGCTGGCCTCCGGACGTGATGTGATGCGGCAGACCCTGATGAACGGACTGCCGGCGCTTGGTATCTGTCTTGGCATGCAGCTGATGTTCGACGGCAGCGATGAAGGGCCGGGCGACGGCCTCGGCATCGTGCCCGGTCGCGTCGAGCGACTGCGCGCCCAGCGGGTGCCGCAGATCGGGTGGAATCGGCTCGAGTCGGTCAGTGATCCCCTCATCAGCAGCAGCGGACTGGATGTCGCATACTATGCGAACAGTTTCGTGGCACGGCCCGCCGCAGGAGCTGCGCCGTATGTGACCGCGTGGAGCGAACACGAGGGTGATCGATTCGTTGCGGCGGTGCGACGGGCGAACGTGATCGGGGTCCAGTTCCATCCCGAGAAGTCGAGTACGCCAGGGGTCGCCTTCGTGCGCGCCTTTCTCACTTTTGCGTCTGCAGCCCGGAGGGTGTCATGATTGCCATTCCTGCCGTTGATCTCCGCGGCGGCCAGTGTGTGCAACTCGTCGGTGGGGATTACGAGCACGAGAAGGTGCGACTGGATGATCCGGTGGCCGTTGCACGCGAGTGGATTCGCACGGGTTTCACCCGACTGCATGTCGTCGATCTCGATGCCGCGACCGGGCGGGGGCAGAATGACGACGTGGTGCGCGCCATTCTCCGTGAGAGTGGCGTGCCCGTGCAGGTTGGCGGTGGCGTGCGAGAGGAGGCGCGCATCGAACGACTCCTCGAAGAGGACGCGATGTTCGTGGTGGTCGGCACGCGCGCTGTGGAAGACGAACATTGGCGCGGCGAGATGGCGCATCGGTATCCCGGCCGCCTGATCATCGCCGCCGATGTCAAGGAGCGCCGCGTCGTCACGCACGGTTGGGCGAACACCTCGTCGCTCGACGTGATCGAACTCGTCGACGCGATGGCGGGATTGCCGCTCGCGGGACTGTTGGTGACGGCGGTACACCGCGAAGGACAATTGCAGGGGACCGACTTACCCCTGATGGAAGATGTCGCCGACGCCAGTCCCTGGCCGGTGTTTGCCTCCGGCGGCGTGACATCGCTTGAGGACATGCGCGCACTCGAACATCGTGGCCTCGCCGGCGCCGTGCTGGGGATGGCGCTCTACACTGGCGTGCTCGACGCACGTCGCCTTGCAGAGGAGTTTGGCGGATGACGACCGTAATTCGTGAATCGAAGGAAACACAGATTCGCCTCGTGCTGACGAAAGGGACCGGCGTGGCCACGGTAAGCACCGGCGACGGCTTTCTCGATCACATGCTCACGGCGTTTGCCCGCTATGCCGGTGTGGATCTCGAGGTTCAGGCCCGCGGCGACATGCGGCATCACCTGATCGAGGATGTGGCGATCACGCTGGGGCAGGCCGTGGCGGCGTTTGCCCCGGCAGGGTGTGCCCGCTTCGGCGATCGCACCGTGCCGATGGATGATGCGCTCGTGCAGGCGGTGATCGACATCGGCGGTCGCGTCTACTACGAAGGCCCGCTGCCGTCGAAGCTCTACGATCATTTCCTTCGCAGCTTTGCGGAGAACGCGAAGACCACGCTGCACGTTCGCGTGATTCGCGGATTCGATCGGCATCACATCGTCGAAGCGGCCATCAAGGCCGTCGGCTTCGCGCTGCGTGACGCGCTGGTGGAGACCGGGGCCGTCTTCAGCACGAAGGGCGCGGTCCGTCTCGAGATCACCCCCTGATGCTGACACGACGGGTGATCGTCTGCCTCGACGTGAAGGGCGGACGGGTGGTGAAGGGGGTGAATTTCGTCGGCCTGCGTGACGTCGGCGATCCGGTCGCGCTGGCGACGCGCTACGAAGCGGAAGGCGCCGATGAAATCACCTTTCTCGATATCTCCGCCAGTGCGGAAGAACGGGCCACGCTGTTGGAGGTGGCACGACGGACGGCCGAACGTCTCTTCATTCCCCTCACGATCGGCGGCGGGATTCGCACGGTCGATGATGTGGCGCGTGCCCTGCGCGCCGGTGCCGACAAGGTCTCCATCAACTCGGCCGCCGTCACGCGACCGGAGATCATGACCGAGTCGGCGGACCGTTTTGGGGCACAATGCGTGGTCGCCAGTATCGATGCGAAGAAGAACGCCGACGGCGTGTACAAGGTGTGGGTGAAGGGCGGACGCGAAGAAACGCCCCTGGAAGCCGTGGCGTGGGCGCAGGAATGCGTGGCCCGTGGAGCGGGCGAAATCCTGCTGACCAGCATCGATCGGGATGGCGCACGGACCGGGTACGATCTCGAGATCACGCGAGCGGTCGCCCAGGCGGTGCCAGTACCAGTCATTGCATCGGGTGGGGCCGGTCAGCCCTCGCACCTGGTGGAGGCCATTCGCGATGGACACGCGGATGCCGTGCTCGTGGCGGGCATCCTGCACGATGGCATCACCACCGTACACGCCCTCAAGGACGCTATGCGCGCGGCCAATCTGGAGATCCGCGCGACAGGAGTAGCGGCATGACCACCATCTCGTTGGCGTCACTCATGCAGGCCGCTGCGGAGGTGGCCACCCTCGCTGGCGACCATGCCATGCAATGGTATCGAACCGGTGTGGCCGTGGAGACCAAGGGGGATGGCTCGCCGGTGACGATCGCCGATCGCGATGCCGAACGGGTCGCACGGGAATGGATTGCGGCGCGATTCCCCGCAGATGGACTCTTCGGTGAGGAGTTCGGCGAAGAGCGCACGGATTCCCGCCGACGCTGGATCCTCGATCCCATCGATGGCACGAAGGCGTTCGTGCGTGGTGTCCCCCTCTGGGGCACGTTGGTCGCGTGCTGCGAAGGCGATCAGGTGTTGGCCGGTGCCGTCTACTATCCGGTGGTGAAGGAACTCGTCGCGGCCGCACCGGGCGAAGGGTGCTGGTGGAATGGCGCGCGAGCGACAGTCTCCACGGTTGGTACGTTACCGGATGCCACGGTGCTCACCACCGATGACCGCTTCCTCGATCGACCGCACCGGCGTGCCCCTTGGCAGACCCTCGCCGCGCAAAGTGGCGTCGTACGCACCTGGGGCGATTGCTATGGCTATCTGCTCGTCGCGACCGGGCGGGCGGAGGTCATGGTCGATGATATCGTGAATCCGTGGGATGCCGCGGCCGTCTATCCCATCATTACGGAAGCCGGCGGTGTGTTCACCGATTGGCGTGGACGCAACACCGCCTTCGGCGGCGACGTAATTGCGACCAATGCGGCACTCGCGGAAGCGGCGCGAGCCCCGCTCATGGAATCCGCGCTCTGACCTCGATGACCTCCAACACGTCCATGCCCATTTCATTCGATCTCGATCAGCTCGACTTCACCAAGGGCAACGGTCTCGTGACGGTGGTCACGCAGGATGTCCGGTCCGGCGCGGTATTGATGGTGGCCCATGCGGATCGCGAAGCACTGGAGGCCACATGCCGCACCGGCGAGATGCACTATCGCTCCCGCTCACGCGGTTTGTGGCACAAGGGGGCCACGAGTGGGAATGTCCAGCGCGTGGTCTCGCTGACTGCCGATTGTGATCGCGATGCCGTGCTCGCGCGCGTCGAACCCGCCGGCCCCGCCTGTCATGATGGGACGCACTCCTGCTTTCGCGATGAAGCGATGACAACCAACGTGGTTGCATCACTCGACGCGACGATTGCTTCACGGATGCAGACCGCGGACAAGACGGACGCTCCCAGCTACACGCAACGGCTGCTCGCTAACCGGAACCTGCGGCTCAAGAAGTTGGGCGAAGAAGCCGTTGAGCTTGCGACCGCCTGCGTCGATGGTGATCGCGAGCGCGCCGCCG
>JBDKIJ010000350.1:0-2738 GCA_039797155.1 Gemmatimonadota bacterium
CCGCCCCTCGTGCGTGAGCGTCAGCTCCGCATACCGCTCCGCAAGGACCTCGCGGGCCCGCTGTGTGAACGCCGTGGCGAGTGTCATCGTCTGAGCCTCACTGTTCGAAATGGCCGCGGCCGACGCAGCGCATCGACCGCATCCCTGCTGATCACTGCACCAACGCGATCTTCTTGATGAGACTCGGCAGCGGCGAGAAGCGCCCCTGCGTGGCCAACGTCGAGAAGTAGCCGCGCACGCCATCGTCCTTCACGTATTCGGTCACATAGAACACGCCGACGTACTTCACCCGGAAGCATTTCCCGCCACAGCCGGATGTCCCTGGTGCATTACCGCTCTCCGCCCACAACGCGATGATCATCTGCGTCGGTGCGTTGCAGACGAACGACTGATTGCCGCGTCCGTTCGGCGGAGTCACACCACCATTTGCATTGCAAAGCGCCGCCACGCCGTCGCCCGTTTTGTTCACCATGTTGCCGTTCTCGGCCAACAACCAGTCGCCCGCGCCAATCGTCGCGCGACCGCCGACGTGGCTCACCAGCTGCGCCAGCTCGTCACAGGTGGCCCCGAGTGCATTGGCAAAGTCGTTGGCTCCGCTCCACGGAGCGCCGGCCGCGCCATCGGCGTACAGCACCGGCGGCATGCGCACACCGTAGAAGTTGCCGGACAGGACATTCTCGTTGGAATTGCCGGACTTGAGCAGGATGAGCGGATGGTTCGCACCGAACCAGGTGATGTCGTCAGCCGTCAGGGCATAGGTCATGGCGTCACGCCCTCCTTCGCCGTACCGGGCGTCGAGCAGGCGCTGATATGGCACACCAAGCGGACGCACGCACGAGGTGCCATTGACCCCGCCGATGGCCGCCACGCTCGTGGCGGAACGAAGCCGGGTGGTGAGTCCGAAGAGACGACCGAACCGATACTGTGCCGTGTAGCGTGCTGTGGCCTGCACGGCGTTCGTGGTGCTGGCGGTCCAGCTGCCGTTCACCGCCGGCGTGAACGTCTGACTGGGGAAGTCCCACACGCCGGGCACGATATTGCCGACGCTGATGGTGGGCACGGTGCTCTCCACCTCATTCGCGCGTCCGTACGCGACCGCCGTATCAGCCGCGCCGGTGTACGCCTGCCGCAGCAGCCGCTCAGCGCCGGCCAGCGCGGCAGCATCCGAGGCGACATGCACCTGCGCCCGAAAGACGTACATGCGTCCCATGTCGAGGGCCAGCGCCATCACACCCACGAGGGCGACCAGCGCCACCCCCACCAGGATCATGGTGGCACCACGCCGATTCTGCAGCCTGAACATCGTTCCTCCAATGGCACGCACGGCGTGCCGATATCATCGGCCGCCGAAGACGTCGAAGATGGGACCGAGGCCGATCACCATCGGTCCACCGATCACGGCGAACAGGGCGGGCAGTATGCACAGCACCATCGGGAAGATCATCTTGGTCGCTGCGGTGGCCCCGCGGCGCTCGGCCGACTGACGACGCTTGCGGCGCATCGTCTCCGAGTACACGCGCAGTACGCGACCGATGGACGACCCCCATCGCTCGCTCTGGATCATGGTCGAGGACAAGGCCCGGAGCTCCTCGACCCCCGTGCGCTCGTACAAACCATGCAGGGCCTCGTCCCGCCGAATACCGGCGTTGGCCTTGCGATTGATGACAAGGAGTTCGTGCGCCAGCGCCGGGTGCATCTGCTCCATCTCGTGGCCCACACGGAGGATCGCAGCATCGAGCGAGACCCCGGCCTCCACGCACACCAGGAGCAGATCGAGGCAGTCGGGCACCGAGCGGAGAATCTCCAGCTGCCGTGCCCGTTCGAGACGCAGGAGCACATAGGGCGGAAACATCAGCCCGAACGCGACGGCCACGCCCACACTGGCCACGTAGATCAGCGTCGTATCCCGCGGCGCGAAGGCCACGCCCCCCACGGTGCACGCGACCGCCACCGCCACGCGCAGCACGAGGTAGAGCGCTGGTGCATACGGCGTATTGAATCCGGCCCGCACCAGACGTATGGCCGTGGTTTCCCCGAGAAGCCAACCGGGAAGCAGCTGTTCAAGGGTCTGATGCAGCCGCTGCGCGCGCGTGCCCTCGGTCCCATGCAGGACGAGACGCCGCGCGCGCGGGCGTACCGATGGCTCGGTGGCGCGGGCGAGGAGCACGGCGCGACGATGATTCGCCACCAGCGCCCAGGTGGCCACGGACGCCGCGACAAGAATCACCGCAGCAAAGATCATGAGAGGCGTGGACATGGCGACATCTCCTACATGTCGATGCGGGCGATCCGTCGAATCAACAGAAATCCCACCGTCAGAATTCCTGCCGCGAAGATCAGGGTGTAGCGACCGGTGTCGGTATCGAACATGGGCTCCATCATCGGACGGTTCAGCACCATGATGATCCCGAAAGCCAGCAGCGGGAGCAGCGCCAGCGCGTTTCCGGTGAGCTTCGGTTCGGCGGTCAACGTGTCGATCTGATCGCGGAGTGCCGCCCGGTCGCGGATGAGCGTCGATAGGCCCGTGAGGATCTCGCCGAGGTTGCCGCCGGTCTCGCGCTGGATCAACAGCGAAGTGACGAACATCTTGACGTCGAGTGTATTCACACGGTCCTGGAGGTCGAGCAAGGCATCGCGCACATCGAGACCGAGTCGCTGCTCGTCGTAGAACGTCGCGAATTCTTCTCCAATGGGTGCAGCCATTTCCTCACCCACGAACTTCATGGCGGCCTGGAAGG
>JBDKIJ010000351.1:0-5499 GCA_039797155.1 Gemmatimonadota bacterium
ATCGCCAAACGAATCTTCGTCTGGTGGTAGATGATGAGGACCAGGCCGATCACCAGCGGAATCGCCCACATGCGCGGATCAAGGGCCCCATCGGGGTTCAGGCGTACGAACCCGAAGGCCATGAACGCGGTATAGACGGAGATGCCGGAGCCGACGATCGATTTGACATGCTCGAGCTGATACGCCATCCGCGAGGGGCTCTCCCGCGTGATGAACCAGAGGTTGGTGAGCCCCGAGGCCACCCCGACCACACTGATCCCCATCATGAGCGTCTCATGGATCAGCCAGCCGCGCCAGGCGCAGACAAGGGCGGCCAGGATGACCACCACGTTCAGCGCCACGTTCGCCGGATGCCGATTGGCGGCATGTGTGCGCCGATTGCGGATCGTGACGACCCCATGCCACACCAGATGGATCGTGAGAATGGCCAGATACAGCATCATCCAACCGAAGATCCCTTCGATCCGCCAGGCGGGCCATCCGAGCGCCACCTGCTTGGGGTGCGTCGGGAGCGGATTGAGCAGCGTGGTCGTCCCCATGCCGAATGCCATGGTGGCTGTCACCAGCATCAATCGGGCGTACCACGCGCCGACGCGCCGATGCGTCGCATTCCCCTTCTTGCCGAGGACGGGGATCCAGAAGAGGACGAGACCGATGGCACCGGTCGTGACATGGACGAACAGGAAGGCTTCGAAAGGCCACATGCCCGCAACGCTACGGCGGACGGGGCCGTCCCGCCATGGGTGCGTGCCCGAGCGCCTTGCCCCTCGCTCGCGTTCGCTTGACCCTGCCCCGGCGATGGGGTAACTCTCAGGTTGGCTGGTTCTTCCCCGCACCGGATCGTCATGTCCCACGACAAGCACCTACGCTGCTCCTTCTGCGGCAAGTCCAAGGACGCCGTCCGGAAGTTCATTTCGGGGCCGTCGGTCTACATCTGCAACGAGTGCATCGCGCTCTGCAATGAGATTCTGGCGGAGGATGAAGAGCGCGAGGTCGCTGAATCGATCACGCAGGTGCCGACGCCCCGTGAGATCAAGGCGATCCTCGACCAGTACGTGATCGGGCAGGACCCGGCGAAGAAGGCGTTGTCGGTGGCCGTGTACAACCACTACAAGCGCATCAACGCGGCCAGCAACGCCAAGGAAGACGACGTCGAGCTGGACAAGTCGAACATCCTGCTGATCGGCCCGACGGGCGTCGGCAAGACGTTGCTGGCGCAGACGCTGGCGCGCATCCTCGACGTCCCCTTCACGATCGCCGATGCCACGACGCTGACCGAAGCCGGCTATGTCGGCGAAGATGTCGAGAACATCCTTGTGCGTCTCCTGCAGGCTGGCGATTTCAACGTCGCCGAATGCGAGCGCGGCATCGTGTACATCGACGAGATCGACAAGATCGCGCGCAAGTCCGAGAATCCGAGCATCACGCGCGACGTCTCCGGCGAAGGGGTACAGCAGGCGCTGCTCAAGATCCTCGAAGGCACCGTCGCCAGCGTCCCGCCGCAGGGCGGTCGCAAGCATCCGCAGCAGGAATACATCCAGATCAACACCAAGGACATCCTGTTCATCTGTGGCGGCGCCTTCGACGGCCTCGAGAAGATCATCGAGGCTCGGACCGGGCGTCGACAGATCGGCTTCGGCGATGAGAAGGGCGCCGACGACAAGGTCCGCGCCATCGGCAAGACGACGCCGAAGACGCCCTTCGCCGAAGTCGAGCCGGATGACCTCCTCCGCTTCGGCATCATCCCGGAGCTGGTGGGCCGTCTCCCGGTGTGTGTCCCGCTCGAGGCACTCGACGAGGAGGCGCTGGTGTCGATCCTCAAGGAACCGAAGAACGCGCTCACCAAGCAGTATCAGCGCCTGTTCGATCTCGAGGAGGTGAAGATCACCTTCGAGGAATCGGCGTTGCGCGCGGTCGCGGCGAAGGCGCTCAAGCGGGGCACCGGCGCGCGTGGTCTTCGCGCGATTCTCGAAGAGACATTGCTCGAGACGATGTTCGACCTGCCGGCACGCGACGATATCGTCGAGGTGAAAGTGACCGAGTCCGCGGTCGTGAACGGCGGGCCTCCTCTCCTCGAAATCGCCCCCAAGCGGCAGAAGAAGGAAGCGTGACCGCACGACGTGCTTCAAGGACCGGCAGCCCCAGGTTGCCGGTCCTTCCGCTTCGCGACGTGGTGCTGTTCCCCCACGTGGCGATGCCGCTGCTGATCGGACGCGAGGGCTCGCTGGCGGCCGTGACGGCCGCACTCGAAGGCGACCGCGAGTTGCTGCTCGTCACGCAGCGCAGTGCCGAGGTGAATCATCCCGGCGCCAGCGATCTGTACCGGGTGGGTGTTCGCGCGCGCCTGCAGCAGGCGAGTCGTGTCGCCGGGGGCACCACCAAGATTCTCGTGGATGGCATCGAGCGCGTGAAGGTGCAGCGTTTCGTTACGCCACGAGGGACCCGCGGTGCCTCGCCGTTGATTACCGCGATCGTTGAGCCGTTCCCGCTCAAGCGGCCACGCGCCGGGAGCGGGTCGGCCGGCGCCGATGGAACGCGGGCCCGGATCCGGCATGCGCTGTCGCTCTTCGAGGAATACACGGGGCTCCAGCGTCGCCTGCCGCCGGAGGTCAATGGCATGCTGCAAGGGCTGGAGGATGATGAACGCATCGCCTTCGGCGTGGCGGCACATCTGCAGGTGTCGATCGACCGCCGTCAGGCGCTGCTCGCCTCGCCCACGCTGTCCGATCTGGCGTCGCAGCTCGTGGACCTGCTTGGCGGGGAACTGGAGCTCCTGAAGCTCGAAAAGAAGATCGACGAGCAGGTTCGCGGGTCGATCTTCCAGAACCAACGCGAATTCTTCCTGCAGGAGCAGCTCCGCGCGATTCATCGCGAGCTGGGACAGGAGGACGGCGACGAATTCGAGGAACTGACCAAACAGCTGGCCGCGGCGGAGCTCCCGGAGCTGGTGGCGGCGCGTGCACAGCGCGAACTCCGACGCCTCAAGCGGGCCTCCCCCACCTCCCCGGATGCCGCGGTGGCCCGCGGGTGGCTGGATTGGGTCCTCGCCCTTCCCTGGAACACCGCGACCGCCGACACGCACGATCTCGACGCCGCTCGTCAGATCCTCGATGGCGACCACTTCGGCCTCGAGGAGGTCAAGGAGCGCATCGTCGACCATATCGCCGTCCTGGGGCGCGTGGGGGCCCTTCCCGGGCCGGTCCTGTGCCTCGTCGGCCCCCCTGGCGTGGGAAAGACCTCCCTCGGGCGATCGATCGCGACGGCGCTGGGACGGAAGTTCGTGCGGATGGCGCTGGGCGGCGTACGCGATGAAGCGGAGATCCGTGGGCATCGACGTACCTACATCGGGTCGATGCCGGGGCGCATCATCCAGGCGATGCGCCGGGCAGAGTCGCGCAATCCCGTGATCCTGCTCGACGAAATCGACAAGCTCGGCAGCGACTGGCGCGGGGATCCGGCCGCGGCGCTGCTGGAAGTGCTCGATCCCGAGCAGCATCACGCGTTCACCGATCATTATCTCGAGGTCGATTACGACCTGTCGCAGGTCCTGTTCCTGACGACGGCGAACGGATTGGGGTCCATCCCGGAAGCCCTGCGCGATCGCATGGAAATCATCCGGCTTCCGGGGTATCTCGAGCCGGAGAAGCTGGCGATCGGCCGGCAGTTTCTGGTCCCGAAGCAGGTCGCCCTGCACGGGCTGCCCGCCGAGGGCGTCACGATATCCGACGACGTCCTCCAGGCGGTCCTCCGCGGGTGGACGCGCGAGGCCGGCGTGCGCGATTTCGAGCGGCGCATTGCGCGCCTCTGCCGGAAGCTCGCCCGCCGCGACGCCGGGGCATCGTTGTCGATCACCGTCGCCGAACTCCCGGCCCTGTTGGGCCCCGCCCCCTTCGCCGACGAGGATCTCGTTCACGAGGATCTCGTGGGCGTGGCCTCCGGCCTGGCGTACACCAGCACGGGTGGGGAGCTCCTCGAAATCGAAGTGTCCGTGGTGCCGGGTCGCGGTCGCCTGCAGTTGACGGGCACCTTGGGCGATGTGCTCAAGGAATCGGCAGCGGCGGCCCTGAGCTATGTGCGGGCCCGCAGTGCCGCCCTGGGACTCCCTGCCGACTTTCATCGCACACGCGATATCCACGTGCACCTGCCCGCCGGGGCCACGCCCAAGGATGGCCCGTCGGCCGGTATTGCCCTCGCGACCGCGCTGGTCAGCGCGCTGACCGGGCGTCGCGTGCGCGGCGATGTGGCCATGACGGGTGAGGTCACCCTGCGCGGGCGCGTGCTCCCCATCGGGGGTGTGCGCGAAAAGGGCGTGGCGGCCCATCGGCACCGACTTGCGCATGTCCTCATTCCCAAGGGGAACGCGCGGGACCTCGACGAGTTGCCGCCTGCGGTGCGCGACGGCGTGACATGGCATGTGGTGACGTCGATGGACGACGTGCTGGCACTGGCGCTCCGGGATCCTCTCCCCGCTGATGGGGTCACAGCCGACATGCCGTCCGATGTCATGATCCGTCCCACCCCGGTCCTGGTGGACCGCATGCAGGAGCAGCTGTCGTGAGCGAGGACGCGAATGTCGCCATGCCGGCGATGACCGAGGCGGTGAAGGACCCGCTCGTGATCCGGCATCTCGAGTATCTCGGTCCCATGGCGACCCGTGACGGGTGGCGTCCTGAACCGACCTACCCCGAGATCGCCTTCGTCGGTCGCTCGAACGTCGGCAAGTCGTCGCTGCTGAATCGACTGATGCGCCGCAAGGCCTTCGCCCGTGTCAGTAACACGCCGGGACGTACGCGCGAAATTCACTTCTTCGATGTGAACCGGCAGTTCGTGCTCGCCGATCTGCCGGGATACGGCTATGCGCGCATCAGCAAGAGCCGCAAGGCCGAGTGGCGACCGCTGATCGAAGGCTATCTCAGCGGGAGTCCGCAGTTGCATGCGGTCGTGCAGTTGCTGGACGCACGCCACGAGCCGACCGACGACGATTTCACCATGCTCGATTTTCTGGCCGACCTCGGCGTCCCGACGATCGTCGTCGCCACCAAGATCGACAAGCTGCGGAAATCCGACGTCACGTCCAGCATTGCCGCACTGGCGGCACGCGTCGGCGTCGATGCCGAGCAGGTGCTCCCCTTCAGCGCCGAGACCGGCGTTGGGCGCGACGATCTGGCCGCCGCGCTGATGGATGTCCTCTCGCAGCCCAGCTGGAAGACGGCGCAGTGATCATGCAGAACATGCTCCGGCGTACCCGGATCGGGACGGCGTGCCTCGTAGGCCTTTCGGGCCTCGCCTCGACGTTGCCCGCCCAAACCAAGCCGTTGTCCACACCGATCGGCATGCCAGCCGATACGCTGGACCCGAACTGGGTCCCCGCCGGGTACGGCACGATGCGACAGGATGACCTGGCGCTCAAAACGTCGCCATCGAATGGATTGCAGGTACGCGCCATTCCGCTCGACGAGCGGTTCATCCGCCTGCTCTCCCCCGATTCCTATCGCGCCC
>JBDKIJ010000352.1:0-2886 GCA_039797155.1 Gemmatimonadota bacterium
AGTATCGATTCTTTTTCTTTATCTGAATAGGCATAGGCGACCGACTTGCCCCTCGTTATTTTATACAGCGGCGGCTGGGCAATGTAGACGAAGCCTCCATCAATGATTGGTTTGAAATGGCGATAGAGGAGCGTCAAGAGGAGTGTGCGGATGTGCGCGCCGTCCACGTCGGCATCGGTCATGATGATGATCTTGTGGTAGCGGCACTTGGTGATATCGAACTCTTCCTTGATGCCGGTGCCGATCGCCGTGATGATCGTGCGGATTTCCTCGTTGGAGAGCACCTTGTCGAAACGGGCCTTCTCCACGTTGATGATCTTGCCGCGCAGCGGCAGGATCGCCTGGAAGTCACGCTTGCGCCCCTGCTTGGCCGAGCCACCGGCCGAGTCACCCTCGACGAGATACATCTCGCAAAGCGCGGGGTCGGACAGGGAGCAGTCGGCGAGCTTGCCGGGGAGCGCCGCCACGTCTAGCGCCGACTTCTTGCGCGTGAGATCGCGCGCCTTGCGGGCCGCTTCGCGCGCACGCGCCGCCGAGATGGCCTTGTCGATGATCGCGTTGGCCGTCTTGGGGTGCTCGTCCAGATACTGCGTGAGCAGTTCGTTCACCACGCTGCGCACCGCGCCTTCGGCCTCGGAGTTGCCCAGCTTGGTCTTCGTCTGCCCCTCGAACTGCGGCTCGCGCACCTTCACCGACAGGACGGCGGTGATGCCTTCGCGCACGTCGTCGCCGGAGAGACGGATCTCCTTGTCCTTCTTGTTGAGATTGCTGGAGCGCTCGATGTACTTGTTGATCACCGAGGTGAGCGCGCTCTTGAAGCCCGTGAGGTGCGTGCCGCCTTCGTGCGTGTTGATGTTGTTGACGAACGAGAACGTGGTATCGGAGTAGCTGTCGTTGTACTGCAGCGCCACTTCGATGGCGATGCCGTCGCGCATGGTGTCGAGATACACGACATCCTGATGCAACGGCTTCTTGCTGCCATTGAGGAACGTCACCATGTCCTTGAGGCCGCCGGTGGCCCAGAACAGCTCTTCCTTGGGCTGCCCGTCCTTGAACTCGTCGGGGCGCTCGTCACGCAGGGTGATCTGAATGCCCTTGTTCAGGTACGAGAGCTCACGCAGACGGCTCGCGAGCGTCGTCCACTCGTAGCGGGTCGTCTCCTGGAAGATCATCGCGTCGGGCTTGAACCACACCTTGGTGCCCGTCTCCTTCGCCGGGACCGAGCGCAGCACCTTGAGCTTCGTCGTGGTGGTGCCACGCTCGAAGTCCATGTAGTGCTCCTTCCCCTCGCGCTTCACCCACACCTTGAGGTTGTCCGACAGCGCGTTCACCACGGACACACCGACGCCATGCAGACCGCCCGACACGGCGTACGCATCCTTCTCGAACTTGCCGCCGGCGTGCAGCACCGTGAGCGCGATTTCCACGCCCGGCATCTTCTCCACCGGGTGTACGTCCACGGGAATACCACGGCCGTCGTCTTCGACGGTGATGGAATTGTCCTCGTGAATGGTGACATGCACACGCGTCGCGTGCCCCGCCATCGCTTCGTCGATGGAGTTGTCGACCACTTCGTAGACGAGATGGTGCAGACCGCGCGCCGACGTCGAGCCGATGTACATGCCGGGGCGCTTGCGGACTGCTTCGAGTCCCTTGAGTACGGTGATACTGCCTGCGCCGTATTCCTTCTCGGACTCTGCGCTGCTGTTGGACATTACGGGTTGCTGCGGGAGGGTTTGGAGGGCGAAAAACTGGCCCGGAAACACAACCTCCAAATATACCCAAGACGGGTGTCCGCAAGCAACTGGTGGTGTGCTTTGTAAGGCGTTGCTGTATAAAGACTTACGGACGCTCTGCTCCGGAGCGTCCCCCGCCGGCATGCCGTAGCCCGCCTAGAGGGTGCTTTTCCAACCCTACCCTCGCAGCATCCACCGCAACTTGCTGATCGGCGGACGCGCCGCATCGCCGTTCAGACGCTTCATCAATTCCGGCTCCAGCAGCGTGAGCTCCTGCATCCACGCGTGCGTCTTCACCATCACCACGAGGGTGCCGTCCTGCTGCAGCAGCAGGGGCTCCGTCACCTCGGCGATTTGCGGACCCACGAGGCGTGGCCACTCAGGGATGACCGCGGCCTGTGCGATGCGATCGGTGAGCCCGGCGTGCTGCAGCACCGACGCGACCACGTCGCCGAGCTTCTGCGGCCGGCGCTTGCGTTCTGTCATGACAGGGCCCCATCACGCATCGTGCGGCGCTCGAGTCGGGTGAAGGCGTGCGGGATGTCCTCTTCGCGCGGCACGGCCAGCAGCACCTGGGCGGCGCCGGCATGCTCGAGCAGATCCAGCACCCGCCCCGCGCGGCCGAGGTCGAGTTCGGCGAAGGGGTCGTCGAGCAGCAGCAGGGGAGGGTAGCCGAGTGCATCGCGAAGCGTGGCCAGTTCGAGCAACCGCAGGGCAATCGCCGCGCTGCGCTGCTGCCCCGCTGACCCGAATGTTCGGAGATCGCGCCCGCCGAGGTGGAGATGTAGCTCGTCGCGATGCGGGCCCACGAGGGTAATGCCACGACGCAGTTCGGTACTGCGCTGTGCGGCGAACGCCCACGTGAGCGCGTCCGTCTGCACGTGGCTGCTCGTGCAATGGGCATCGCTGTTGTCGCCCCCCACGGCGCTGTAGCGCAACACGGCCCCCACGCGTTCGCCGATGGCGGCACACAATTCGGCGTACCGCTCGGCGTGCTCGCGCACGAAGCCGTGTCGGGCTGCCGCCACCACGCCACCGTACTCGGCAAGGGCCGGCTCCCACACCTGTACGCGCGCTTCGTGATCGCCGCGTCCACCCTCGCGCTGTGCCGTACGCAACGCCGCATTGCGACGCAGCAGCGCGGCACGAT
>JBDKIJ010000353.1:0-2994 GCA_039797155.1 Gemmatimonadota bacterium
CAATGGCGGTTCGATGAGAAGATCAATGAGTTACCATCGGGTGAGATGGCAGGTGCAATGTCAAACCCTGAAGCTGAGAGAATACGCTGGGGATTCGGCGCGACAGGGTTGACACGATAGAGACTCTTCAAGTCCGTTGCCGGATCGATTCCCGTAAGTACCATCGGCCGATTCGCCGACGCAATCGAGGAGATCTCGATGTTTGAAAGTGCCCGGTTGTAGACGCGGAGATCATCGAGCGCCCCGCGAAAACTCGCGCTCCCCCCACCGATGACTCCCGCCACCGTGCCGACGTCGAGCACGCCGCAGTTCGCGCACGCAATGGTTCGGTCGAGCGCACCGTTCAGGTAGAGTGTGATTCCGGACGAAGTCCACGTAATCGACACGTGATTCCAGAAGCCCGGCACGAGACTCCCTGTGGATGTCAGCAGCACCGGAGTCGTGGAGACATTTCGGGGATGCCAGCAGAGCTGACCCGTGGTTGCCCCACCAGTGAGTGCACCGTTGGCGTCTGTGCAACCATTCAGACTCAGGGCGTAGGTACCCTGAGACGACGCCATCGGCCGGCTCAGGATCATGCCAGCCGTGGCAACGGAGTCCCAGCGTATCCACAGCGAAATGGTCCCCGCGGCAAGGTTGTTGATCACCGTTCCGGGCAACGTGATCTGACTGGAGGTCGTCTGAAACTCCGCCGCCCGGGCCACGGCTCCGTATCGGTCGTAGTGCCACGCGATGCCCGTTGGCGTACCGCCTTGCGTGGTGGTCAACGAGTCCAGCGCGCTCCCGTTGAAGGGATATCGTGCCACGGAGCCATCAGCGGCGGCCACAAGCGTGATCGCTCCCGTCCCTTCCTTGCCCTCCACCGTGGCGGTGACCATTGCGCTCCCGGGGGCAACCCACGACACAAGTCCCGACGCCGAGACCCGCGCCTTCGTGGTATCGCTCGACGTCCAGACGATGAGTCTCCCTGTCAAGACGTTGCTCTTCGCATCGCGTGGCGTGGCATTGAGTTGCACCGTTCCGCCGATCGTGATCGTCGCCGGTGTCGGCGAGACGGTAACGGAGGCTACCGTCGCACCAACGAGCACGGATGCTGTCGCCCGCAGTGCGGCTTTTCCAGCCGTTTGCGCGGTGACCGCTACGGGGCCGCCTAGACTCTTTCCGGTGAGGAGCCCTGTCGTGCTGACGGCAGCGATCCTGCTATTGGACGTAGACCATGCGAGGGCACAGTCCGGCACAGGGGCGCCCGCCTGATTTACGACACTGAAATCGAGTGTGGCGCCGACACCGATGGTGAGCTGGCCGCCGGGCACCATCGTGAGCCCCGTCGTGCCGGTGGGAATACCTGAGCAGGGCGGTGTAGTCCCCCCACCAGATTTGGCGGCGAGCAACTCTGCCGCAGGCGACGTGACCTGGTGATCGTGACACGCCGACAAGACGGCGCAGATGGCGATGGTGGCAGCGGAGGCTATGGTGGCGCGCATGGCAGTACCCGGGCAGAAGATGAGAAGCCGAGGATAGCCGCGTTCGTTAGTTCCTCGTTATGACTGTGGTATTCACCTCACGCCGAACGTGTCGTCTGCCTTCGGCAGGCACGACGGAAGCCCGTGATGGATGCCCAGCGGATCGCATCTGACAACGCCGTGCAATGCAATGCTTTAACGAGTAGCTAACGATCTATGCGTATGCTTGACGTGTGACAAATGAGCCCGATCTCCCAGAGCTTGTGACGGCGCGAGCATTTTCCGCCCGACTATTCGGCGCCGGTCTTCTGCAGGTGCGGACCGATACGGGGCAGGTCAGTCGCGTGCTCGGGCCGGGCAAGCCGTTGCTACTCGTCGCCCGCCTTCTCCACGCTCCGCAGGGCATGAGTCGCGATTCGCTGGCCGCGTTCGGGTGGCCCGGAATCAATGAGGTGCGGGCCCGATCATCGCTGCGCCAGGCGCTGTTTCAGTTGCGGGAAGTTCTTGGCCCCGATGCGATTCGAAGTGATCGGCAGCGCGTGGCATTGGTCGGAATGCTCGACAGCGACGTGCGTGATTTTCTTGCCGCGCTCGATGCGGGGGACGACGCGCGCGCGATTACGCTCTACGGGGGCCCCTTTCTGGCCGATCTCGCGATTGCCGATGCCGCTGAGGTCGAGCTCTGGATCACGATCGAGCGCGCCCGCTATCACCAACTGTATTTGCGGGCTGCGCGACGTGAGGCGGCCCGTCTGGTGGCGCACGAGCGACACGGCGACGCCGTGGCGCTGCTGTCGCGCATTCGGGACGATGACCCGGATGACGTGCAGTCGTGGCAGCAGCTGCTCGACGCACTCGTCAGCGCCGGGGACACCACTCGGCTGCAACGCGAGCTCGTGGCCCTTCATGTCCGTGCGGAGTCCGATACGGGCATGAATGCGGCGGCGGCGCTTCGTCTTGCCGCGCGGTTCGAGGACCGTGATCCGTGGGCGCCCACGCGGGTGGTGTACGGCGGGGAACTGGCGACCCCCGGTGCCATCACCTCGCGCCCGCCATTCGTGGGACGACAGCACGAGCTGGCCCGCCTCCATGCGCTCTGGGATCTTGCTCGCCGCGGGCACGGACAACGCCTCGTCGTGCGTGGCTATGCCGGATTCGGCAAGAGTCGGCTGCTGGAAGAATTCGTGCGCAGCCCGAAGACCGACGGGGCGGTGGTTCTCTGGATTCGGGCCCGACGCGGTGGTCGGGAGCATCCGATGGCCTTTCTGTCGGATCTCGTGCACTCGATGGCATCACTGCCTGGATCGATGGGCATCACGCAGCAGTCGGCCGCGGCGCTCGTTAGCCTTGTCCCATCCTTGCGCAGCCAATACCCCGGAGCCCAGTGGCAGGAAGCACAGGGCCTCCGCCACGAATCGCTGACCGCGGCGCTTCGCGAGCTGCTGGCGACACTGGCCGAGGAACAGCCGATCCTGCTCATCCTCGATGACGTACACTGGGCCGATGTGGAGTCTATCACCGTCATCCAGCA
>JBDKIJ010000354.1:0-3193 GCA_039797155.1 Gemmatimonadota bacterium
TCAAGCCGGCGCCGGCCAATCCGCAGGAAGCGCAGTTGGCGGCGCTGTTCGGGATGAGCGTGGCGCAGCCGCGTGACTTCCGCGCGCTGCTGAAGGACGAGATGCGCGTCCTTGACCGGGAGCTGGCGAGTGCGATGGGGCGCATGAGCGATCGCACGTCACGCGCGCACCTGCAGGACGCGCGTGATCAGATCAAGACGATGCTCGCCACGGAGAAGTAAGGCGCATCGCCGGATTGCCATCGAGGGGCCGAGTGGAGATTCCACTCGGCCCCTCGTGTTTTCTGCGTCGGCTTTCAGCTACTTCGCAGCGCCGGTATAGTGCCAGGATACCCACAGTGTGTGGTTGACTTCATTGGCGCGCCGCGACGGAAAGGCGTTGTACAGGTTCATGTAGCCGATTTCGGTGCGGAACTTCGGCGAGTGCGGAATGCCGAACCCTACCGACGCGCGATTCTGACCGATGGTGAGTGTCTGTGTCGGGCCACCCAGCGGCATGAGGAGTTCATTCCATCCATAGAGCAGCACCGGGCGGCCCTGTACCTTCACCTGGCTCAGCTCAGTCTGCCCACGTCCCATGTAGCGCAAACGGTTCTGGTACGTGGCGTCGCCGTATTCGCGATCCGCCGAGCCGGCGACTCCAGGCACCAAGGGAAACAGCCATCGCTGTTCGAGACGATAGCGCTGCGTGAAGGCCACCCGCCCCGCCCGATGGGTCAGCAGAAGCTGCTGCCAGCTGCGATGCTCACGGGTCGGATTGGCAGCTGGCAATGATCCATACGGCGCAGTCGCGACATAGACGTAGCCGGCCGCAAGTCGGACCCCATTGGTGACCGTGTATTGGACGCCGGGACGGAGGAGCAGCTGCTGCGGCTCACGACCGAATGCCATCCGGCGCCAGGACCCATCGAACCAGAGGGCCGTCTTCTTCGTGATCGGCCGATCGATTGTTCCGCCAACCCACACCGCATCCTGATGGCGCGTCTGCCAGGATGTCGGTGTGCTGCTCTGGGCTGCGGCGGTTGGAGCAACGAGTACCGAGCCGATCACGGCGCTGCAGATGGTGCGCGTCACGGAGCCACGAGACATGGCGGAGTGCTGGCGGTAGGTCATATCGAACGGTAGCGTCTACGGGGATCGCCGCACAGGCGACGCGATACGACACGGTGGTCGGAGACTCTTTGGCAGGAGAAGCTTGATGCTGTTACGCGGCGCTGCATGGTACGTTGGGTCACGACTCGCCCCCTTGGTATTGGGGCTGCCTGCGCTTGTGGAAGCCCAAAGCGTTCCCCTTCAGTCGTGGATCGCGCTGGATGCACCGGTCGGGTATGAGCGGCGCACGACGGCCCCGCTCATCGGGACGTTGAATGCGGCGACGGGCGGTGCGTGGCGGGTCGACGCGCTGGGGAACCTGACACTCCGCAAGGGAAGCGGGACACCGCGTCGGGTCGTGGCCTGCGGCATCGATCGCGCCGGCTTTGCCGTCACGCAGATCACCGACAACGGGCTCCTCCGTGTGCACACACTCGGGACCTCGCCACATCCGTTGTGGGAGCAGGCGCACGAGGGACAGCAGCTCGAGATTCTCACGGCCACGGGCGCCGTCCCCGCGGTCTCGGCCATCGCGAATGGTCACTTCGCGCAGCAGCATCGACAGGAAACGCTGATCACGTCGGCGGATGACCTGTGGATCGACGTGGGGGCGTCATCACGCGCCGACGTCGAGGCGCTGGGCATTCGGCTGCTCGATCCGGTGCAGCGCCGTCTGCGGAGCTGGGCCTTGAGCGGGCATGTGGCAGGCGCAGCGGCGGGTCAGCGAGCGGGGTGTGCCGCAGTGGTGGCCGCCGCCCGTGGTGAGGTCGCGCAGGGCGAAACGATGTTCGTCATTGGCGTGCAATCGGTGTTCGGGTGGCCCGGCGTGGGCGGGGCGGTTGGACGGAGTGGATTCCGCGCCGACTCCATCACCGTGTTTGGTCCCGGTGCCATGCAACGGGGCACGTCGATCGTCCGCGGTGGAGCGCGTGGCGCCATGAACGCGGCGGTCTTC
The DNA here is from genome assembly GCA_039797155.1 of Gemmatimonadota bacterium. Classification (GTDB taxonomy): domain Bacteria; phylum Gemmatimonadota; class Gemmatimonadetes; order Gemmatimonadales; family Gemmatimonadaceae; genus Gemmatimonas. The sequence continues at coordinate 2,047 of JBDKIJ010000354.1, forward strand.
CAGGCGATGCGCACCGACGCCGTGCGATGGATCGCACCACGGGTCCGGCACCCGGGCGCACTCATGGAGACGATCGCGCTCGAGGAAGCCGGGTGGTTGGTGGACGAGGCGCGTCGGGCAGCGGGCATCACATCGGCTGCGCCATCAGGCGAAGCATTCGTTGCGCTCCCGATGCGTGATCCACGTGCCCCGGCACGTGCGGGTGATTCGCACGCCGCAACCATGCGCATGTTGTCGACCCTCGCCGATCTTCCGGCCACACCAGGCGATGAGTGGCGCGTTCGCGAGGCGATTCGCGCGCAACTCCCTGCATGGGCCAAGGCACGTGCGACGGTCGATTCGATCGGGAATCTGATCGTCAGTGCCGGCCCCATGAAGGATACCGTCGTGTTCATGGCGCATATGGACGAAGTCGCGTATGAGGTGATCGCGATTGCGCGGGACGGAACCGTGTCGCTCCGTGCCCGCGGTGGTGTCGTAGCGACCGCGTGGGAGGGACAGGCTGCGCTCCTGCATCTTCCGCGTCCCGCAAATGGTATTGCTGATTCCGTACCCGGGATTTTTCTCACACGCGACACCGCTTCGGTGCGTCGCGTGACGTCGCCGCGCGCCTGGTTCGGCATGGACTCGGCGGCGCTCATCGCCCGCGGCGTACGCCTCGGTGTTGGCGTCACGATGCCGAAGCAGAGTGTACGACTTGACGGCGCACGCTTCACCGGGCGGAGCATGGATGATCGCGCGGGTTCGACGGCGCTCCTGACTGCGGTGCAACGGCTCAATCCCGCCACGCTCGATCATCATGTGCTCTTCGTCTGGTCCGTGCAGGAGGAAGGGGGACTGAACGGCGCGCAGGCGCTGGCGGCACGCGCCGGGATCAGCACCACCCGCATCTACAGCATCGACACGTTTGTCAGCTCCGAGTCGCCGCTGGAGTCGCCGCACTTCGCCTACGTGCGCCTTGGTGCGGGCCCCGTGTTGCGGGCCATCGAGAATGGGAGCATTTCCCCGCCGGCAGTGCGCACGCAGGTGCAGCAGGCGGCGCGGACGGCCGGCATTCCGTTGCAGATCGGCCTGACACAAGGCGGCACCGACGGCACCACGTTCACGTTCTACGGAGCGCCGAACACCGGCCTGTCCTGGCCGGGAC
>JBDKIJ010000355.1:0-3688 GCA_039797155.1 Gemmatimonadota bacterium
AGATCGTGAACGGGCCCATTCAACCGCTGTCACCGGCGTACGAGCCCAACGTGTCGCGCTACGACTACGACACAGCGGCTTCGAACCGCCTGCTGGATGAGGCGGGATGGACGCGCGGAGCCGATGGTATTCGCAAGAAGGGTGGCACGCGCCTCGCCTTCACGCTCATCACGCAATCGGGGTTCGCGATCCGCGAGAATGTGTCGCAATCGCTGCAGCAGGCGTTCCGCAGCATCGGCGTAGACATGCAGATCAAGCTGCTCGACGGCACGTCCATCAGCAGCGTGTGGTTCAAGGGCGACTTCGACGCCATGCTGCATTGGTGGCAGATGGGGGCCGATCCCGAACTCACCCTGTTCTTCGCGCATGACCGCATGCCACCGGCGGGGCGCAACATCAACTTCGTGAACGACACCGCGCTGTCCACGATGTTGTACGCGAGTGACCGCGCCATCGACGTGGAGCAGCGTAACGGGCTGCTGCGCAATGCGCAGCGGCGGATTGCGGAATTGGCCCCGGAGATCGTGCTCTACAACACGGCCAAGATCGACGCCGTCCCCGCAACGCTGAAGGGCTTCACGGGTAACCCCACCAATGCCGGTCCATTCTGGAACGTGCATGCCTGGGAGATCGCGCCGCAGTGATGCGCCTCCTGCTGCGGCGCAGCGCGCTCGCGGTTCCGCTCCTGCTGCTCGTATCGGCGCTGGTGTTTCTGCTGTTGCAGGCAGTGCCGGGCGGGCCGTTGGCGGCCTACCTCGAGAATCCCAACGTCCGCCCGGAGGACATCGCGCGCCTGCGGGCCGCGATGGGGCTCGACGCGCCGGTGACGGTGCAGTACGCGCGGTGGCTCACGGCGTTCGTGCAGGGCGATTGGGGATACAGCTACGCCGATGGACGGCCGGTGCTGCAACGGGTGCTCGAGCGAGTTCCGGCCACGCTCGAGCTGGTGCTCGCAGGGTCGGCCCTCGCCCTTCTGCTCGCGCTTCCGCTTGGCCTGCTTGCGGCCACGCGTTTGTGGGGCGCGCGTGTATCGCGCTTCGTGACCACGGTGGGCGTGTCGGTCCCCGTGTTCTGGTTGGGGCTGCTGCTGCAGTTGCTGTTGGCCATGCAGCTCGGCTGGCTTCCGTCATCTGGTCGGCAGTCATTCGGCAGCACGAGCGTCACCGATCGCCTCATGCATCTGGTATTGCCGGCGCTAGTCCTGGCCGCCGTACAGGGCGCCGCATGGACACGCTATCTCCAACGTGCGATGGGCGACACGCTGGCCCTGCCCTTCGTAAATGCGGGGCGTGTGCGCGGCCTGTCCGAGTCACGGCTCGTGTGGCGACATGCGCTCCCCAACGCGCTGGGGCCATTCGTCACCGTCGTTCTCCTCGATGCCGCGATGCTGGCCTCGGGGGCTGTCGTTACGGAAAGCGTGTTCGCCTGGCCCGGAGTCGGCAGTCTGTTCACCGAAGCGCTGGTGAAGCGTGACTATCCGGTGCTGATGGCCTTCCTCATGGTCGGCGCCGTGACGGTCATTGTGCTCAACCTGCTGGCCGATCTGGCGGTGGCGCGTCTCGATCCGCGCACGAGAGATTCGACGTGAACGGCGCGGCGAGCGTGAACACCGTCGGACCGGTATCCGCCCCCCGCTGGCGCATGCCGTCGCCGGCGCTGCTCTTTCTGCTGGTGCTTATCGGCGGAGCGGCGATTGCCCCGCTGGTGGCCCCGTACGCGCCAGATGCCCTCGACTTGGCGAACCGTCGCGGCACACCGTCGGCCGCCCACTGGTTCGGCACCGATGAATTGGGACGCGATGTACTCACGCGTGTGCTGACCGGCGCACGGGTGTCGCTGGCCATCGGGTTACTCTCCGCGCTCACGAGCGCATTCGTGGGCACCTTGGTGGGTGGTGTGGCGGGGATGCGTGGCCGATGGCTGGACGAGGTGCTCATGCGCATCACCGATGCCATGCTGTGTGTCCCGCGCCTGCCCTTGCTCATGCTGGCCGCGGCAGTCCTGCAGCCGAACGTCCCAACGCTCGTTCTGCTCGTGGGGCTCACAGGTTGGATGGAGACCGCCCGTGTGGTCCGCGCCGAGACCCGGAGCATCATGGCGCGCGAGTTCGTGCAGGCGGCCCAGGCCATCGGCGCCACCGCGCCGCGTGTCCTCCTGCGGCACGTACTCCCGGCCGTGGTGCCCACGTTGACGGTGGCGACCACCTTGGCCATTGGACGCGCGATTCTGCTGGAGAGTACCATGAGCTTCTTTGGCGTGGGGGTACAGCCGCCCACCGCCAGTTGGGGCAACATGCTGTATCAGGCACAGAGTACCATGAGCACCGAGCCATGGCTCGCGATCTTCCCCGGTCTTTTCATCTTTCTCACCGTGCTCGCGTGCAACACGGTGGGAGATTCACTTGGGCGTGTGCCGTCCCGTTCACTTCGCTGATTCCATGACCTCGTCATCGCTCCTGCTGTCGCTGCCGTTCTCCCCCCGACGCGTGCTGATCGGCGCGAACGCCCACGCCGACATCGCGGCCCGGATTCGGGCTGCGCGCCCAGACCTGGAGGTGCGCGGCGCGCCGTACCTGGAGATCACGGCGGAGGATGTGGAGTGGGCCGATACGTACATCGGTTTCCGCCGCCCTCCGGCCACCGCGGACATGGGATCGGTGCAATGGGTGCACAGCACCGGCGCCGGTGTGGACGGCTGGCTGGGCCAGGGATTGGACGAGCGTATCCTGCTCACCCGCTCACCGGAATCGTTCGGTCCGATGATCGCGGAGTGGGCAGTGGCGCGCGTGTTTGCCATACAGCAGCAGCTCGTCTCCCTGCTCGATGCCCAACGGGAGCAGCGGTGGGCGCCACGCGACATCGCCCGCGTGGCCGGTACGCGGGCCCTTCTGGTGGGCACCGGTGACATCGGCTCGCACATCGCGGCGTCACTCGCGGCCCTCGGCGTGCATGTCACCGGCGTGTCGCGGACGGGTCAGGCGTCGCATCCCGCCTTTGCGGCCGTGCACACGATCGACCGCTTGGCCGATCTCGTGGGCGATGCCGACTGGATCATTCTTTCGGTGCCCGATACGCCGGCCTCGCGTGGTCTGCTGTCACGCGAGGTGCTGCAGCGATGCCGTGGCGCGGTGCTGCTCAATGCCGGCCGTGGTGCGGTGGTGGACGAGCAGGCCATTCCGGAGGCGCTCGACGCCGGGTGGTTGCGGGCCGCGGCGCTCGACGTGTTCGTCACTGAACCCCTGCCTACATCGTCGCCGCTCTGGAGCGATCCACGCGTGCTCGTGTCACCGCACATCTCGGGGCTTACCACCGTGGACGGTGCAGCCGATGGCTTTCTCGAGTGCGCGGTCAGCCTCGAACGCGGGGAATGGCCGACGTGGGTGGTGGACCGGACGCGCGGCTACTGACGCCGCTCAATACTCGATCTACCGCGGAAACCGCGCCAACTCCGCCTCGGCCGCGATGGTGCCGAAGGCGCCCCATTGGCCACCGGCCACGATCCGTGACCAGAGCGCCTGCGCTTCGGCACGACGCCCGTTGTACCAGTGCCAGTTGGCCACACCGTAGGCGGCCGACGCGTCCTCCACCGACAGCTCTCCGGTGGGGGACGCGACCAGCACCGAATCGGGCGGCAGCACGCCTTTGTACAGCAGCATGAGCCGATGGTACGGCTGATTCTCGATGATCCG
>JBDKIJ010000356.1:0-2780 GCA_039797155.1 Gemmatimonadota bacterium
GAGCGGTGGTATCACCAGCTGCTGTTTCCGTTGGTGCGGTCGAAGCGGGCGGAGACGGTGCTGGGGTATGCGAAGCACATACCGATCGATTAACCAGGCCACTCAATGCGGTAGCAGGGAGAAGGGGGGTCAGGGTGCAGGAAGCAGACATCTGCTGCCCGCCTCCTGACCCCCCTTCGTCCTGTTACCAATGCAAATGCTGATCGCCTCTCGGCCGAGCGGATGCGGGCACGGTAGACGCAGAGGTAGAATCTGCCGCCTCTAGATGCCTATTGAGCTGATCCCTGTCCGTTGCTGAACAGAATTGCCAGTCACCTAAGTTATTTAATGTGAATTGCTTGACGGTGATCTAACGATAACAGTTCAGACTGCCATGAACGCGTCTACCGTAGCCGGCGGCTTAATGCCCCGGGTTCCCGTTCATGAGGCCGCACATGCGTTTCGTCCCAGTTCGCCAGACCGTCCTTCGCGCCGCCGTCTTAGGTGTCGCCATGTTCACGGCCGCCGCCTGCAAATCGGCGCCAAAGAGCACCCCGGAAACGCGGGCCGTGGTGTCTACCATCCCCGACTGGTTTGCCAAGCCACCGGTTGCGGATGATCGGTTCTTCGGGGTGGCGACCTCAGAGTCGCGCGACATGCAGCTGGCGGTGGACAAGGCTACGGCAGCGAGCCGAGCCCAGATCGCCCAGCAGCTTGAGGTCAAGTTTGGTGGGGTATCCAAGCGCTTCCAGGAGGAAACCGGCGCGGGGAACTCTGAACTGCTTGATCAGTTCACGCAGACCTACAAGCTGGTGTCCAGCCAGACGCTGAACGGCGCGCGCGCGAAGGAGCAGAAGGTCATTCCCGGCGAAGGGACCTACCGCGCCTACGTCCTGATGGAAATGCCGGTGGGTGAAGCCAATAAGGCGCTCATGGCGAAGCTGGCGGCGCAGCAGGCGCTCTATACCCGGTTCCGCGCCACGCAGGCCTTCAAGGATCTGAACGAAGAGCTCGAGAAGTACGAAGCGGCCAACAAGCCCCCCGCCAAGGAGTAACCGTCATGCGACGGATCCTTACGGGCGCAGTGCTGGCGGGCGTCGTTGTCCTCACCGCGTGCGCGTCCACCCCAGGGTGGTATCGCAATCCGCCCAAGAAAAAGGACATCTACTACGGTGCCGCGAGTGCGACGTCGGCGGATGAGCAGATGGCCATCGCCAAGGCGCAGGCGGATGCCCGCGGTGAACTGGCCCAGCAGATGAGTACCTACTACGGAGGGCTCATTCGCCGCTTCCGTGAGGAAATGGGCAGCGAGTTGACGGGTGAAATGCTCGACGGGATGACGCAGGCCTCGAAGCAGATCACCAGTACGACGCTGATCGGGTCGCGCCCCAGCAAGCGGTCCATCGTACGGGAAAAGGGGCGCTACATCGCCTATGTGCTGATGGAGCTCCCCACGGGCGACGCCAACACGGCGTTCGTTTATGAAATGAAAAAGAACGCGGCGCTCTATGCTCGCCTGCAGAAGGCCAAGGCGATGCAGGAGCTCGACAAGGAACTCGAAGCATTCAACAAGACGCGGACACCATGATGGAACAGCTGGGCATGGCATCCGGGGCTCGCCGTATGGCGCTGCCCCGGATGACGTATTTCGGGGTCGGCCTGGCGCTGATCGCACTGCTGCACACGCCGCTCGCTGCCCAACAGACGGCTGCGCCGATGTCGATCGACGAGATCACCCGGGCGCTGGTCCAGGGCACGCCATCCGGCGTGGTCTCGCTCGCCCGTGAGCGGTGCCTCGATTTTCCCGTGGATGCCTACGGTGAGCGCCTCCGCTTGGCTGGGGCAACACCAGCGGCCGTGCGTGCGCTCGCCCTCGTGTGTCGCGGTGGCGCCACCTCTTCGACGGCACCGGTCCTTCGGAGTCGCTTCGAACTGGAACGTGCCGCACAGGCGCAACATGTGAAACCCACAATGCCGGCGGAACCTGTGGCGCCGGCCAAGCCGTCTGGTCTGGTCCCCGTTTTGCTTGGTGCCGCACTCGGTGGTGGTGGGTTTTTCGGGAGTGCCACGCTCTGCACCAGTACCCAAACGGCGCCGGCGCCCTTCGGTGGTTTTGTCGGGAACCGGTATCTCGCCCCGGGTGAGTCATACAGCAGCAAGTCGTCGGGATGTTCGGCCGGCGTGGCGGCTGGTGCTGGTGTCGGCGCGATGGCGTTGACGTGGATTATGCAGCGTGGTCGCTATGGTTCGGCGACCCGGAGCTACGAAACGGCGATGGCGCGGTATCCGGCAGCACGGGCGGATGCGGAACGTGCGTTGGCCCAGTGGGAGCAACAGGTGGCGGCGACGACCATCGCGCTCGCACGGCAGGACAGCGCGCAACGCCGTGCGGCAGATGTCGCCGCGACCACTCAGTTCCAGCGCATCGACTCGGCCATCACCTACCTGCAGCGCGAAGAATTGCTGACACGGACGGCGCTCCTCACCGAGCCGCGTCCGGAGCCGGCCGCGCGAGCGACTCCGGCGGTACCGGCGGCCCCGACGTATCCGGAGGATCTCCTGCCGCCGTCGCTCGGCCTTCGGAATCCCAATGCTGTCGCCGTGGTGATCGGCAATCGCGCCTACGGACGGTCGGAAATCCCCGCCGTCGAATACGCCAATCGGGATGCCGCACTGATGAAGCGGTATCTCGTGGAAACGTTCGGCTTCCGCGAAGACAACATCATCTTCGAGAATGATGCGGGGTTGTCGACGTTCCAGCGCATCTTCGGGTCGCGCGACAATTACCGCGGGCAGCTCTA
>JBDKIJ010000357.1:0-4373 GCA_039797155.1 Gemmatimonadota bacterium
GTGGTGCGGCTCGCCGAAAACCGTCGCCTCGATCTCGCGGCGATTCGCGAGCTCCCGGTCATCACCGATCAGTTTGTCCAGGTGCCGCTCAGCCGTATCGCGGAGGTGAATGTGGCGGACCGCGTGGTGACGATCACGCGCGAGGATACGCGTCGCCGCGTCGCGATTCTCATCAACGTCCGCGGGCGGGACACCGAGGGCTTTGTAAACGAGGCTGCCGGCAAGCTGCACGCGCAGCTGAAACTGCCGCCCGGCTACTACTACGAGTTCGGCGGCCAGTTCGAGAATCTCCAAGCCGCTCGGGCTCGCTTGGCGATTGTTGTCCCCGCGGCGCTGGTGCTGATCCTGGTCTTGATTTACGCGAGTTTCGGCAGCGCGCGGCAGGCTGCGCTAGTCTTTCTGTGCGTGCCGCTCGCGGCGACTGGCGGAGTCGCCGCCCTGTGGCTGCGCGGCTTGCCGTTCACGATCTCGGCCGCGGTCGGATTCATTGCGCTCTCGGGCATCGCGGTGCTGAACGGCATCATGCTGGTGAGTTTTATCAACCAGCTCCGCGCCGGTGGCCGGGATGTCCGGACGTCCGTCGTCGACGGGACGCTCACGCGGCTACGGCCAAAGCTCATGACCGCGCTGGTGGCATCCCTGGGGTTTGTGCCCATGGCGCTGTCCAGCGGCCCAGGCGCCGAGGTGCAACGTCCGCTCGCCACCGTCGTCATCGGCGGCATCGTTACCTCGACCTTTCTCACCCTGATCGTGCTCCCGGTCCTCTACGATTGGATCGAAACCAAGTGGCCCCGCAATGGGCGCTATGAGCAGTCCGAAATCCAAGTTCCGGCTCCCGCGACAAATTTGTCCTGATCAACCAACTCGCAACCCATGACCATGAAAATGAAATCGCTCCTCCTCGTTGCCGCCTTCGTTGGCAGCATCCTCGCGGCCACGGCCGCCGAAAAGATCGTCGGTGGCCCCAAAGGCGGCCGTCTGCTCGAAGTCGGTTCACAGAAAGCGGAGTTCTTTGTGACGAAGGACCGCAAAGCCGAAGTCACCTTCTACGATGCCGGCCTGAAGCCCGCGGCGTTGGGTGCCCAGGTAGTCGCCATCACCGCCGAACCGAAAAGCGGCCGGAAGACGCTCGAACTGGAGAAGACCGCGAATGGCTACGTCTCCAAGACCGCCCTGCCGGAATCGGCGGAACCCTACCGCGTCGTCGTGCAATTGCGCGAGAAGGCGGATGCCTCGCCGAAAAACTACCGTATTGATCTGAATCTGGACAAATGCGGCGAGTGCAAGCGGGCCGAATACGCCTGCACCTGCGACCATTGATCGGTGTGCCTGCACTCCCTCATTCGATGAAAGCAATCGCCGTTATCCTTGTCGCGTTCGCGGCCATTGCCTCGGGTTGCATGACGCCGTTTCGGGCGCCCGCTGATGTCGCCTACATCAAGCTGGAGGCGGTGGCGTCTCCCCTGATGTCGGTCGATAAGATTTGGCTAGAGCGGAAAGACGGTCCGCTGGTCGTGCGCGGTCACGTTTCACCCGAACTTCGCGTGGAGGATACCACGGTCACGCACCTCGATGTCACGCTGCTCGACGACCAGGGTCGCACGCTCAGGTCGTCCGTGGAGCATTTTCACCCCCGACAAGTGGTCCGGAGGCGGCATTTCCGGAGCGCCGAATACCGCGTGATTGTCGATCCCCTGCCCGTCGGGACTGCGACCATCAGGGTGGCGGCGCACGAAGGGCAGCATTGATGCGATATGAACCGTTCCAAAGTGGAACGAGACCGGCCACCGACCAAACCGGATTTTAGTTGGGGCTCCGTCGCCGCCGGCTTATTTGTCGGGATGCTGGCGGGCATGCTTTGGAAGCATGCTCGCGGCGGCCACGGCATGGTTATCATGCAGTGCGGTGCGTTGGCGGGCTTGCTGCCCGGTCTCTCGGTGGCGGCCCGCAGGTTTTATCGCGACCGTCGTCGGTATTGTGAGGCCTTTGCCGGAATTCAGCGGTCTAGGTTGTGCGGCCATGCAATCCCGCGATGACCCGCACGTCGACGCGGACGCAGGATCGTCTTCCTGCGGACACTGCGACCACCATCACGAGGAGAGCAAAGCCGAGTCGATCAGCCTGATTGTCTCGGGCGTGCTGGTGGGGGGCGCCTTGCTGCTCCCTCGGATCGACGGCCTTTCGTCATGGGCCACGGCGGCGACGGCCTTCGCCGCGATGCTGGCGGGCGGTTGGTTTCTGCTGCCGAAAGCGTGGCGTGCGGTGCTTCGCCTGCGGCCCGACATCAACCTGCTCGTTACAATCGCGGCCGTCGGCGCGTCCATCATTGGCGAGTGGGTTGAAGCGGCGACCGTCGTGTTCCTTTTCGGCGTCGCGGAATGGCTGGAAGGATGGGCCGACCGCCGTGCGCGACGCGCGGTGGAAGCCCTGCTCGAGATCGCGCCCAAGACCGCGGCGATCAAGCGCGGCAATCAGTTCGTGGAGACGCCAGTCGGAGAGGCAAAGATCGGCGATGTCGTGGCGGTAAAGTCCGCGATGCGCATTCCGCTTGATGGAGAAGTCGTGGCGGGAGAATCCGCGGTCAACCAAGCGCCTATCACCGGCGAGTCGGTTCCCGTGGACAAGAAATCCGGCGATCAAGTCTTCGCGGGAACGATCAACGGCGAAGGCTCCCTCGAAATTCAGGTCACGAAGGTCGCCGGCGATTCCACGCTCGCGCGCATCATTCGCCTGGTGAAAGAAGCGCAGGAGCAGAAGGCGCCGACACAGCGCTTCGTCGACCTGTTCGCGCGCTATTACACGCCGAGTGTGACCATTGCCGCGCTCGCAATCTTCGTGGTGCCGCCGCTTGTATTCGGCGGTCAGTGGTCGGACTGGCTTTATCGCGCCTGCGTTTTGCTGATTATTGCCTGCCCGTGCGCGTTGGTGATTTCGACGCCCGTCAGCATTGTCGCCGGGCTGACCGCGATGGCACGTCGCGGCGTGCTCATAAAGGGCGGCGCTCATTTGGAGTCGATTGCTCGGTTGCGGGCGCTTGCGGTCGACAAGACCGGCACGATCACCGAGGGCAAACCCACGGTGCAGGGAGTGGAGGCGATTGCGCCTCACACCGCAGAGGATGTGCTCCGGATCGCTGCGGCCATCGATTCTCATTCGGCTCACCCGCTGGCTTCTGCGGTGGTGCGCCATGCCGAGGAGCGCGGCGTAAAATACCCGCGCGCGCTGGACTACCAAAGCCGCAGCGGGCGTGGCGCCCAGGGTGTCATCGATGGGCATGCTTACTTTGTCGGCAATCACCGCTTCACCCACGAACTCGGCGTTTGCTCCGAGGAGATCGAGCGGAGGCTCGCCGCCATCGAAAGCCGCGGGCAATCCGTCGTCGTCGTCGGTCATCGGCCGCACGACGATTGCAACGGCGAGGTCCTCGGCATCATCGGCATCGGCGATGCCGTCCGTGAGAACGCAGCCTCAGCCATCCAGGCTCTGCACCGCGCTGGCGTGGAAGCGGTGGTGATGTTGAGCGGCGACAATCAGCGCACCGTCGATTTCATTTCGAAGCAGGTGGGGATCGATGAGGCGCGCGGCGATTTGCTGCCGGAGCAGAAAGTAGCCGTGGTGAAAGCGCTGCGCGACCGATACGAGACTGTCGGCATGGTCGGGGACGGCGTGAACGATGCCCCCGCGATGGCGACCGCGACGGTGGGAATTGCGATGGGCGTCGCCGGCACCGACGCGGCCATCGAGACTGCGGACGTCACGCTGATGCAGGACGACCTCGCGAAGATTGTGGAGACGGTGAGTCTCGCCCGGCGGACGCTCGGAATCATCCGTTTCAACATCGTCTTCGCTCTCGCGCTGAAACTCGTGTTTCTCGTGCTGGCGCTGGCGGGCTACGCGAGCCTCTGGCTTGCCATTCTCGCCGACACAGGTGCAACGCTGCTCGTGGTGGCGAACGCTCTCCGGTTGCTCCAAGCTCCACGAAGCGGCTGACGCCGATCCGGGGCAAAAGGGAGCCGAACTCGGAATAACGGTCGTTTACATCCAGGACTTGAGGGCCGGGCGCAGCTTTTCCCGGGCACGCGCGACGCGGTTTTCCACCACCTTCGGCGAGACTCCCACGGCTTCGGCGATTTCCGCTTGGGACATCCGCTCGTATTCGAAGAGCACGAGTGCCTCACGCAGATCGGGCGGCAGTCCGGCGACGGCATCGCGCACCGCGCTCGCTCGTTCGCTCCTTTCCAGGCCACGTGTTCCGGTGGTTCCAGCGACTTGCTCGTCGGGGAGGGCTTCCGTCCAGTCTTCGAGCGCGACGACGGGGCGCCGCTTCCACCAACGCAGTCGATTGCGGGCAAGGTTGACAGAGATGGCAAATA